>JBIKNV010000412.1:0-3210 GCA_044358475.1 Pirellulales bacterium
GAATGACTGGGTCCATCAAGGGCTCTCAGGTGGTGGAACATGTCCGACGCAGGAATCCGTGATCATCGCTGGACAGCAAGAAAACCGGCTGCTGCCCGAGCGATCGCTCATCGTTCAACGGACTGGGCTGGTCGCGAGGCTGCACGCGTGACGCCCGGTCGCGACGGGCCGGCATCACGAATCGCTGAGAGCACCTGCGACTCGGTGATCACATCGCGGAGTACGATCGGATCCGGCGGCGTTCCTCCAGACGGGGCCGCCGGAAACACCGCCAGTACCGGGATCGACTTGCTCTGCAACGTGGCGAGCATGTCCTTGATCTCCGGCGAGCCGTCCGTCCAGTCGGCCAGCATCGGCACGACTCGATTCTCATCGATCGCCGACTTTACCTTCCGCGTCTCGATCGCCGTGGCGAGATTGAACTTGCAGGTTGGGCACCAATCGGCTGAGAAGTCAATCAGCACCGTCGCCCCCTCACTCCGCAACTCCGCGAGCCGCTGCCGGGAGAAGGGCTCCCATTCGATCACCGACTTCACCGGTCCGAGGAAGAAGAAGGCGAGCGAGCCAATCACGGTGGCCAGCGTCGCCGCCTGCACCCAGCGACCAAAGCCGATCGCGCCGCCATTGGCCTCCTGCGCTTTTCCTACCCACCAACAAGCGGCCCAGATCCCGATCAGCATCGTGAATGTCGGCACGAAGTAGTCGTGGCTCAGGAACGTGAAGAGGTAGGCCACCGTGCCGAGCATCACGAACCCGAGGATTTCCTTGAACGTGCCCATCCAAGCACCGGGCTTGGGCAAAAACCGAACAAGAGCAGGGAACAGGCCGACGAGGATGTACGGGAGGGCCATGCCGGTGGCAATCGCCCCGAACACGGCATACGTCACGCTCGTCGGCTGCGTGAGCGTGAAGCCGAACACGGGGCCGAGAAACGGCCCGCTGCACGGCGTCGCCAGCACGGTACTCAACACGCCCTTGAGGAACGAGCCAGCCGGCCCCTCCTGCGACTGCACATGGCCCGCCTTTTCGCCGATGAAGCCCGGAATCGGCAACTCCCACACACCGAGGAACGACAGTGCGAAGGCGAACACGATGCCCGCCATCGCGACGTTGAACTTCCACGAAGTGAACTGTTCACCCCAGGCGAGGTTGCTTTCCGCAAGACCGACGTTGGCCGCCACGCTCAGCGTGGCCAGGACGAAGAACACCGCATACAAGCCGGCGCAATACCACATATTGAGCTGCAGCACGTCCCGCCGCGCTCTGCCCGACTGCTGCGCAAACGACATCAGTTTGAGACCCAGCACTGGGAGCACACAGGGCATGAGGTTGAGAATCAGCCCGCCAAGCAGCCCAGCGAGCAACGCGGCCGGAAGCGAGAGCGGAATCGCAGCGTCGACACTCGTGGCGCTGGGCAGAGCACGTATGGCCGGTGCCACCGGCAACGCTGAGGCGATTTCGATCTCAGCTGGAGCCCGGGCGGCCTCCGCATACCGCGCTTCGACGAATTCGAGTCTCGCGTCAGCCGGATTCTCACCCGCTGGAATCGTAGCGGTGAGCCGCGTTGCCCATGGCGGATCGCACGTCGTGTCACTGCAGGTCTGAAAGCCAACGATCACGTCGATCGTCCGCGGGGCGTCGACCGGGGCATCGACTGCCGCCTCCAACAGCATTTCAAAGGCCACCACCCCTTCAACGGCACCCGCCGCGGCGAGATCAGCCGAAGCGGCAGCCTGGGCCTCGGTGGCAGAGAGCCGCGTGGCCCGAACGACACGACCACTGCCAGGATCGCCACCAGGCAGCGAGACGATGGTCGGCTTGCCCTGCCCCACACCGCTCGCATCAGTGGAGGACGGCCTGTAAAGATGCCAATGATCGTCGGGAACAAGCCTGATCACGAGCGGCCAGGCCAGCCCGCCGCCGGCCCGGCACACCGGCGGCTTGAACGCTGCCTCGAGCCGCACATGCCCTCGGTCGGGAGCATGGCTGGCCACCACGGGCTTCACCCCCGCTGCCCGGGATGCGACGTCGCAGGTCGCAGTGAAAGGAATCATTTCCGGCGGCGTGCAGGATGTGTCTTGGCACAACTGCAGGCTCACGGTGCCATGCACGTCGGAGGCCGTTCCGGAGGCATTCGCCTCCAGCGGCACCCGCCATGTCACCCGACCATGATGCTCCTCCAGCACGAGTCCTTGCCACGACGGCACGTCATCGACCCGCCGCCGATCGGGCTCCACATCGGGCCGAAAACTGCCCGCCGGTCGCTGGGGCGAATCGTCGGCCACGACGATCTTCGTCGCCTTCGGGCCCCCCGTCTTCTCGGCGTCCTTTCCCTGCTCGAGAGAATAGAGATGCCAGCCATCTTCGATCGTGGCTGTCACCGCGAGAACGTCCGGCTGCCCAGCACCGCCCGGCTCGACCACGGCCGAGATCGTGACCGGGGCCCCTAGTTCATCAGCGACATCAGCCAATGGGTTGAACAGATCACTGGCCGCCCCCGGATCGACCCCGCCGGGCGGCGCGGCCGAGGCCGCGAATGACGCGCAGATCAACCAGGCCAAGACGACGCCAGCGATACCGCTCAATCCTGCCCCACGCTTTGCGGTAGTCCACACACGAGTTGTTGTCATAAAAAAAGTGTAGCGGCGTTGATTTTTAGCGGTCAATCGAGATTGAGGCCGCTGTCACAGAACCCCTGCGACACGCTCCTCGCGAGGTTTCGCACCGCGCCCGGAAGAGCCGAGAGCAGGAAGTCGACCCGCGCTGTTGCCTTGTTTATATCGGCAAACAAGCGGCTCTCCTCCACGATCCACCGAAACCAGTTGTCGAGCCCGAAGAGAATGCCGGTATCGCGGAGAAACGGCACCAGCGACACCTCGTCGCCAGAGAGTGGCCGGATGGCGGAATAGGAATCGACAAACGCTTTCATTGTCTCTTGATCGACCGCCCAGCCTCCGACGAGCCGCGCCACGTCGGTGGCGGGCGTGTCGATGCCGGCGGCATGCCAGTCGATGACACCCGCCACCTGATCGCCGACGAACAGCACGTGATCGCTCCAGACGTCGCGGAGCACCGGCTGCATGACAACCGATCGCGACTCCCACTCAGCGACCCGGGCGACCGCCTGCCCGCCACCGACCGCTGCAAAGATCGTGATGGCCCGTTCGAACTGTTCACGGAACGGTCCACGATACGTTGCATCGAGCCGCG
>JBIKNV010000413.1:0-3203 GCA_044358475.1 Pirellulales bacterium
GGATTTTTATCGCCGTCCGCCTGGCCATCCTCGGCGAGAGGCGCGGGCGGGAAGATGCCCTCTGGGGCGACGACGGCGTCAGCATCGGCGACGTTAGCCGAGCCAAGGCATCCCACGCCGACCAAGACCGCCATGGCAAAGCAAGCCAGTCGTCTTATCGTGCCCTTCATATGATTCGCCCCCTCTGAAAGCCTTGACGATGTAGCGTTGCAATCGTCACACGCCGCAGCCTCAGACGAGAAAAATCGGCACTGGTAGCAAAACCTTCCCAGATTGCCAGCCGACGCCGCCGCAGCCACCGGGCTCGCGCCCTGGTGCTTCCTGTCGGAGCCCAGAGCAAGCCGCAGGGCGCAAGCCCGCGGGATGAAGCGCCAGCCGACGCCGCCGCAGCCCCCGGGCTCGCGCCCTGGTGCTTCCTGGTGGGGCGCAAGCCCGCCGGCTACCCGTCAGCCCGCCGAAATCGGCCAGGCGCCAGCGGCGAGGTCGTCGAGACCCGTGCGATGCGTGAGGTCGTAGTCGAGGGGAGTGAGCGTGACGTGGCCGGCAGCCAGCGCCGTCACATCCGATTCCAGCGGCGACGGGGGCGGCGGCGGATCATTCGTCGCCCACCAGTAGGATCGTCCACGAGGATCGACGCGACGCTCAAAGGCCTCCCCGTAGCGGGAGACGCTCATCGGCACCACCCGCAACGCTGGCTGACCCCGCATGGCCGACGTAGGCATGTTGATGTTGAAGAGGCTGCCCGTTGCGGGCTTCCTGGCCAGGAGCGACTGGATCACGTCGCTGGCTATCACGGCCGCCCGATCGAAGTCGAAATGGTCGGACCACTCGAGGGACACGGCGATGCTCGTGATGCCGAAGAAAGCCCCCTCGATCGCCGCGGCGACCGTGCCGGAATAGAGCACGTTGATGCCGGCGTTCAGGCCGCTGTTGATCCCGCTGATCACGAGATCGGGCCGGCGTGGACAAAATTCGGCTGGGCTGCCATCGACCGCCCAGCCACGGCGGTGGCCGTCGTTGAACACTTCCTTCGCCGTGAGCGGCGTGAGGAACGTGATCGCATGGCCCACGCCGCTCTGCTCGGTCGAGGGAGCGACGACGGCCACGTCGCTGAACGTCCGCACCATCTTTTCCATGGCCGCCAGACCGGGGGCGAAGATGCCGTCGTCGTTGGTGAGAAGTGTGAGCATGGGCCTCCTGCCGGGCGTCGTGAAACCGGAAATCCTCGGAAATCCGCCGTAGCATACGGCGTGGTCGCGGTCGCTGTCGAAGGGTCGTATACTGCCGCGTTTTTCCCCCGCGGGATTCCCCGCCTCAGCGCCATCATGCCACTCGCCCCGCAGCAGTCCGAGCGCGTCCTCGTGCTCGACTTTGGCTCGCAATACGCTCAGCTCATCGCCCGTCGCGTTCGCGAGCAGCATGTCTACTGCGAGATCGTCCGCCACGACGTCTCGGCAGACCGCATCCGAGAACTCGCCCCGCGAGGGATTATTCTCTCGGGCGGTCCAGCGAGTGTCTACGAGGCGGGAGCGCCGCGATGCGATCCCGGGATTTTCGCGCTCGGCATCCCGATCCTGGGCATCTGCTACGGCATGCAATTGGCATGTGAGGCGCTTGGAGGACGGGTCGGACAAGCCCAAGCCCGCGAATATGGGCGGGCCGCCTGCACCGTGACCTCGCCCGACCCGCTCTTTGCCGGCGTACCGGAGCACACCGAAGTGTGGATGAGCCACGGCGACCAGGTCGACAGCGTGTCGGCCGACTTCGTGCCGCTGGCCCGCACCGCCACCTGCCCGCTGGCCGCCGTCAAGCACACGAGGCTGGCGGTCTACGGCCTCCAGTTTCACCCCGAGGTGACCCACACACCGGCCGGCGCCACGATCCTCGCCAACTTCCTCAAGACCACGTGCGGCTGCTCCGGCGCCTGGCGGCTCGAGGATTTTGCCGCCAGCACGATCACCGGAATCAGAGAGCGGGTCGGTAGCGACCGCGTGATCTGCGGCCTCTCCGGCGGCGTCGACTCGGCCGTGGTGGCGGCGCTCTTGAGCCGCGCGATCGGCGACCAGCTCTCCTGCATCCTTGTCGATAACGGCCTCCTGCGGAAGAACGAGGCGGCGGCGGTGATCGACGAGTTTCGGAACCACTTTCAATCCGACCTGCATGTCGTGCCGGCCGAGGACCGCTTCCTCACGGTGCTCGCGGGCATCACCGAGCCGCAGGAGAAACGAAAGCGGATCGGCAAGACGTTCATCGAGTGCTTTTCCGATGAAGCCGCCAAGATCAAGGGGGCAACGTATCTCGCCCAGGGCACGCTTTATCCCGACGTGATCGAAAGCGGCGCCGCCCCGGACGGCCCCGCGGCCACCATCAAGCTCCACCACAACGTCGGTGGCCTCCCCGAAGACCTCGAGTTTGAACTGATCGAGCCGCTCCGCGATCTCTTCAAGGACGAGGTCCGTCAGCTCGGCCTGCAGCTGGGACTGCCGGAGCGGATCGTCTGGCGGCATCCCTTCCCGGGGCCGGGGCTGGCCGTGCGCTGTCTCGGCGAGGTGACCAAGCCGCGGCTCGACCGTCTCCGCGAGGCCGATGCGATCGTGCTCGAGGAACTCGAGCGGGGAGGTTTGATGCGAAAGGTATCGCAGGCGTTTGCGGTGCTGCTGCCGGTGCAGAGCGTAGGTGTGATGGGCGATGCCCGCACCTACGACGACGTGCTCGCCGTGCGGGCGGTCGAGACCGAGGACTTCATGACCGCCGACTGGAGTCATCTCCCCTACGAGATGCTCGCGCGGATCTCGACCCGCATCATCAACGAGGTCCGTGGCATCAACCGCGTGGTCTACGACGTTTCGTCCAAACCCCCTGCCACGATCGAGTGGGAGTGAGGCGGCGTGTTTCACGAAACCCTCGCCATCCTGATCTCGGGTTTCTTCGCGACCATCCGGTCGCTCTCGTAGGCCCGCTCTCCGGGCGGGCAATGCCATCCTCCCAGAAGCCGCAGGCCGCAAGCCCGCGGGACTGCGGCGGTGCCGAATGGTGCGTCAGCCCGCCGGCTGGCGCCTGGCGGCTTGCTGGAAAACGCTCCCGCCGGCGGCTTCGTATGCCCGCACCAGGAAGCCGCAGGGCGCAAGCCCGCGGGACTGCGGCGGTGCCGAATGGTGCGTCAGCCCGCCGGCTGGCGCCTGGCGGCTTGCTGGAAAACGCTC
>JBIKNV010000416.1:0-3192 GCA_044358475.1 Pirellulales bacterium
TCTGGTCGAGCATGGCCACGCAGGCTTCCGCTGAGAACAGGTCGCCGGAGCCGATCACGATCCGTGTGCCGGCCGCCCGCTTGACACCCGCCAGAAAGGCCCAGTCGCTCGGGCCCACGTACCGCTGCTGCACGCTCCGGCCATGCACCGTGATTGCCGCCACGCCGCGGGCGAACGCGCCGTCGAAGATCGCCCAGAACTTGTCGGCGCTCTCGGTCGAGTCGTCGATGCCGCGACGCATTTTGAGCGTCACGGGCACCGCGGCCGGCACGGCATCGCGCACCCGCGCCACGATCTCGAGCGCCGTCTCGGGCACCGAGAGCAGATAGCCGCCGCGGCAGCGGCCGAGCACTTTCTTGACCGGGCATCCGAAGTTGATGTCGATCACGTCGAAGCCGGCTGCGACGAGCCGCTGCGCCGCTGGCGGAAAGTCGTCGGGATCGGCGCCCATCAACTGGCCGCCAACGGGATGTTCCTCATCGCTCACCGCCACGCGGGCGAGGTTTTTTCGGTTGGTGCCCATCACGGCCACGAACGTGTCGAGGAGCACCTCGCAGATCGCATAGGACGCTCCGAACCGTCGCGCGAGCACCCGCATCGGCAGGTCGCTGTAGCCGGAAAGCGCTGCCTGCACGACAGGGGAGGCGAGTTGGACTCCCCCGATCGCCAGCGGCCTCAGGTGAGCACCGGGCACTGGTCGAACCATGTGCGTCCCTGCGCCTCCATCCATGCCACGGAGGCCATCGGACCCCAGAAGCCGAGTTCGTAGGTGGGAATCCGCGGCATATCGGGGGAGGCCCACGCCCGCACGAACGGGTCGATGATCTCCCATGATTTTTCAACCTCGTCCGACCGGGCGAAGAGGCTGGCGTCGCCCGTCATCACATCGAGAAGGAGCGGCTCATAGGCCTCGGGGAGCCGCCCCGCGAATTCGCGGGAGTAACTGAACTCCAGATCCGTGAGCCGCAGTCGCATGCCCTCACCGGGCACCTTCGTGTGGAAGTGAAGCTGGATGCCCTCGGCCGGTTGGATCTGCACGACCAGTCGGTTTGCCTCCCGCTGGCCGCGGTGGTCGCCGCCGAAGAGTTCCAGCGGCGGCTGGCGGAAGGCGATCACGATCTGCGTGGTGCGGCAGCTCATCGCTTTGCCGCTCCGCAAGTAAAACGGCACGCCCTGCCACCGCCAGGAGTCGATCTCCAGTCGAATGGCGCCGAACGTCGCTGTCTGGCTGGTCGCGGGCACGCCCGGCTCGTCGAGGTAGCCCTCGTATTGGCCACGCACGCCAGCTGCCGCCACATGCTCGAGGTCGAGGGGCCTCACGGCATCGAGCACCTTCACCTTCTCATTGCGAACCGCATCGGCGTTGAACTTCACCGGCGCTTCCATCGCCGTCACCATCAGCAGTTGGAGAAGGTGATTCTGGAACATGTCGCGGAGCACACCTGCGCCGTCGTAGTAGGCTCCCCGCCGGCCCACCGGCACCTCCTCGGCCACCGTGATCTGCACATGGTCGATGTAGCGGCGGTTCCAGATCGGCTCGAAGATCGTGTTGGCAAACCGCAGCGCCAGCATGTTTTGCACCGACTCTTTTCCGAGGTAGTGGTCGATGCGGTAGACCTGTCGCTCGGTAAAGACGGCATGGAGTTCGGCATTGAGCTGACGGGCCGAGGCGAGGTCGGTGCCGAAGGGCTTTTCGACCACGATCCGCCGCGGGCCATCGGCCTCGTCGGCCATGCCGAATTCGCCAAGCCGCGCGACGACCGGCCCGTAGAACTGCGGCGCCGTGGCAAGGTAATAGACGCGGGTCGCCGGGCGGCCTCCCTCGAGCGTTTCCAGCCGCTGCTTGAGAGCCATGAAGTCAGCAGCGCTCCCGATATCGCCTGGCTGGTAATGAATGGCCTCGGCGAATTCCCGCCAAGCCTGCTCGTCGAAGGCATCGGCATGCTTGGCCGTCGTCCCGCGCAGAGCCTCCCGCCACGCGTCGTCGGACATCTGTGTCCGCGAGAAGCCGACGATCCGCGTGTCAGCCGGCAGCTCACCGGCCCGCTTCAGGCTGTAGAGGGCCGGCACGAGTTTGCGACTGGTCAGATCTCCCGAAGCACCGAAGATGACAATGGTGTGAGACATAGTTCGAACAGTGTAACGCCTCATGGCCCAGCCGGCTCTGGGCTGTTCGTACCCGTCCCCGGCGTTGGCAGCAAGCGCAGGCAGCTGCACGGGATCGCGGCTGGCATCGCACGGCAAAACGATTCCGCCGGTAGAGACTTCCTGCTGCACACAGCGAACCGCAAGACAGCGATCGATCTCGGCGCCAGCGCGGCCGACGCACGTCGGTTGTTGGAAGCAGTGGCGTCGCCGGCGAACCTGGCAACGGCCCTGCTGAACGTGGCGACGTTGAAGGGGGGGCAGGTCAAGCTTCCGCCACCCCCCTCGCCTCACCTCATCGAATCGTTACCGGACCAAGGAGTTTTGCGCAGCGCCGGCAATCTGCGCAAGCTCATCCGAAGAGGTGGCTTGTGTCGATAAAACAGTTCGTACGTCCACCCACGCCGACATGAATGACACGAGGCCTTCGCACGTCCGTGAGATTCCAGAGCCTCTTTTCAGCGCGGGTTTCTGTAGGCATCGGCTTCAGGTGTTCGGTGGCCGCGTTCATTTCGGCCCTCGCAATGTCGCCTGCAGCCGCCCAGCCTCCCGTGATCGCGGAGGAGATTCCGCCTCCCACCGCGGTCGTCGAGGGACTGCAGGCAGACGTCCGTCGGCTGGAGAAGGAGATCGAAGGACTCCGCGCCGAAATGGTACCAGCCGTGGAAATACCCTCCAAGAAAAGTGACGGCACGGGGGCTGGAAAAGAGGCTGGCAAGAGCGGTGACAAAGGGGGCGACGCGGTCGCCGATCGGCTCGCCACGGTCGAGAAGGGCCTCGGCAAACTCGTCGATACCGCCGACACGAAGAAGAAGGAAGACGCCAAGAAGCCGCTCTTCATCCTCAGCGGCCAGATGCAGGCCGACCAGATCTACTTCGGTCAGGACCAGGTCAGTCGCGAGGCCGTGGGCGATCTGCAGGACGGCGCGCAGTTCCGCCGCCTGCGCATCGGCGGCCGCGGCACGGCGTTTGACGTTTTCGAATACTCGCTCGGCGTCGACTTCGCGCTCGCCAACCAGCCCAGCTATCTCGACAACTACCTCGAGT
>JBIKNV010000417.1:0-3189 GCA_044358475.1 Pirellulales bacterium
CCACATGGTCGCAGGTGCGCGTCGGATGGGCTCGGGCTGCTGCCGTGACCGCCGGATGCGGCCTGCTTGCCCTCCATCTCGCGCATGCTGACATCGCCTTTTACTCGTACGGCTTCCGCCCCTACCCGGCTGTTCCCGCCGCCTTGCAGTCTGCCCTGAGCCTGTCGGACGGTTCGCCCACGCGGGTTCTTTCCGTGGCGGCGATGCGGTCTCGGGATCCTTCCTACCCGCTGGCGATGCCGCACAACATCGGATGCCTGCCGGGCGTGCCGACGGTGCATGGCTACAACCCGTTGGTGCAACGTTTCGGCCGCTATCAGTCCTGCCTTGATCGGATCTTCGCCGATCCCGCCCCGTCCCTTGCCGCGTATGGTGTCGGACGAGTGCTCATCCACCGCACGGCAACCAATGGCTTTCCTCCGCAGACTCCGAACCGTTTTGAACAGGTTGTTCCCTTTGCGAATCTCGCGTCGCGTCTGACTCCCGACCGCATGACTTCGATCGGTGATCCGGAGACCGTGATCGCCGTGGCCGAGTTCCCGGCTGCGCCGCTCGCGTTCGACCGAACCTCACCCAACGACGGGCTCGCCTTTCGCCTCAGTGTCGCTGGCATCGACATCGAACTTGAACCACTGGCCCACGAACGAGCGATCGTGGCCAACTTCTTACATTATCCCGATTTCGTGGCCCATGCCGACGGACTGCCGGCGCGACTCGGGGCGGACGAATGGCAACGGATCGCGGTCGACGTACCCGCCGGAGCGAGCCGGATCACGATTCGCTATCGACCCCCGTGGACCACAGGACTCATGCTGGCCCTCGCGCCGGCCGCTCTTGCGGCCATCACACTCGAGGCGTGCCGGCGTTGGCATGACGGCGAACGGAAGCTTCTCGGCGAACAACGACGTCTCCGGCACACCTGACGTCGGGTGACCCTCGAACCAGCGATACCGAGATGGTAATGAGTAAACGACAGGCTCTCGCCGCCGTGCTCACGAGCATGCTGGTGGTGATCGCCTATTGGCCAAGCATGCGTGGCCCGTTCCTCTTCGATGGTCACTCGGAGATTGTCCGCAATCCTGCCATCCGCACGCTCTGGCCGCCAACGACTCCGATGTTCGAAGGCGGCAGACTGCCCCATCGGCCGATCCCGTACTACACTTTCGCCCTGAACTATGCAGTCTGCGGCCTCGAGCCGTTTGGTTGGCATGTGGTCAATGTGGCGATCCATCTCGCGAACGGGCTGCTCGCATGGTATGTGCTTCGGAGCGTGCTGCGGCTACTCGAACAGCAGCCACCGCGAACGCAGTCGGCACAGGCTGACTGGGTCGCCTGGGTGACTGTGACTGTCTGGCTCGTACATCCTCTCTGCACTCAGGCAGTCAGCTACGTTTACCAGAGGATCGAGGCACTCAGCGGCACAAGCATGCTTGGTGCAGCCGCGTGTTTCCTCGCCTCGCACGGATCACGGCACCGCACAAACTGGCGGGCCGCGAGCGTGGCCTGTGTCGTGATCGGCATGCTCTGTAAAGAGAGTGCTGCCGCCGGGCCGGTGGTACTATTTCTGATGGCATGGCTTGTTTGCCCCCCGCAACGAAGGCCGGGGCAGGCGGGCGTTTCCCCGGGGTGGGCGAGCCTGGGGCCCACGCTGCGGGCGGACTGGGGCTACTGGACGACGCTCGCTGCCACATGGACCGTCGCTGGCTGGCTCGTCTGGCTACAGCATGACCGATTTGCCGAACTGACTCGCCCCCCCTGGACGCCGTGGGAATATGCCTTGCAGCAGCCACGGTCGATCCTCCGCTACCTCCAGTTGGCCGCCTGGCCTGTCGGTCAATCCATCGATTATGGATGGACACCCGCGACGATGATCCACTTGTTGCCTGGATGGATCACCGTTGTCCTGCTCATCGTCGTGGCGGTCTGGTCCGTTGGACGAGCACCCGGCCTCGCCCTGGCGATCGCATCGTTCTTCGCCTTGCTTGGACCGACGTCGTCGCTTCTGCCGGTGGTCGACCTCTGTGTGGAGCACCGCATGTACCTTCCGCTCCTGCCCCTGGCCGCATCCGTGATCGTGGGGTGCTCGACCTGGCTTGAGACTCGGGCCGCGCGACTGACATGGGGAGTGACCACGGCCGCCGTGGTGATCGCCCTCACGGTCGCCACGCACCGCCGCAACGAGGTCTTCACCTCTGCAGAGGCTCTCTGGGGAGACGCGTTGGGCAAGGTCCCCGACAACCCTCGCCCCGCGATGGATCTCGCCGCCGCTCATCTCGTCGAGGGTCGCTACGAAAATGCCTCGCTGGTTGCTTCGGCAGCACTCGAACGGCAGCCCGCACCGATTTTTCAGGCGGTGCTGTTGACCTGGCTCGCCCGCGCACGGATCGGCATGGGAGAGCGATCGCCGGCGGTACTCGCACTGCTCGACGCGGCAGTGGAGGCCGATCCAAACTTCGCCGAAGCGCACTTCGAGCGCGGCAGTTTTCTGACAGCCCTTGATCCGTCCGCGGCTGCCCACAGCTATGCCGCGACACTGGCGATCGATCCCGCCCATGCCAATGCCTGCAACAATCTTGCCGGGCTGCTCATGCCTGATGATCCACGCAGCGCGGTCGACCTCATGCGAAGGGCCGTTGCAGCGGCCCCCGATCGCGTGCAATTCCGCATCAACTTGGCCCGCGTCTTGCAAGCCGATGGGCGAATGACCGAGTCGCGGGAGGTCTGCCGTGAAGCGCTTTCGATGCCGTGCTCAGCCACGGAACACGCTGGATTGCAAGGACTTCTCGGCGATGCCCCTTCGTCACCAGCCCCGAGCAGACAAGCCCGATGAAACTCTCGATCATAGTGCCTGTCTTCAACGAACGGAATCTTTTGCCCGAGGTTGTGAACCGCATCACGTCGGCACCACTGCCGACGGGTATCACCCGTGAAATCGTGATCGTCGACGACTGCTCGACCGATGGGGGCCGGGAGTGGCTTGCGGAGTTCGTCGATGATCGTCACGAAGTGACCATCGCGTTCCACGAGAGCAATCGCGGCAAGGGTGCGTCGCTGCGGACCGGCTTCGCCGCCGCCACCGGTGATATCGTTGTCGTGCAGGATGCCGACCTCGAATACGACCCTCGTGAATATGGCCGCTTGCTCGAGCCGATCCTCGATGGCCGGGCGGATGTCGTCTTCGGAACCCGC
>JBIKNV010000418.1:0-3186 GCA_044358475.1 Pirellulales bacterium
TACGGCGTTGCGGGTGCGGTAGCGGACAAACAGTGAGAGCAGCACCCGGGCCACCTTGATGCCGCGGATGATTCGCAGGATGCGGAGCACCCGGGCCGCCCTGCCCCACCGCGCGACGTCGAGCGCGGGGATGGCCGAGATGAGATCGATCCAGCCCCACGTGACGAAGTAGCGCCATTTGTTTTCGGCTCGTGCGATGCTCACGACGAAGTCGATGAGAAAGACTCCGCAGATCGCCGTGTCCGCCCAGTCGAGCAGGGAGCGGACTTCGGGATCTGCCCGGCCCATGTCACCGGTCGCCAGCAGTGCCAACGCGACGAGGCAGCAGAAGAGAATGACGAGGTTATAGCCGACCCATTGCTCCTCATCGGCGGGAGCAGCTTGAGCGGCCGGCGGGTCAACCCGCAGGAGGAGCGAATGCAACCGTTCATCGGACATGCGGGGAACGTACAGACACCGGCGTGCCCAACAAACGGCGATTCTCTGCCGCCTTGCGGCGTTCGGGAGAACGCGGCAGACAAGGCAGAATAGATCGCTTGGCGGAAGGCGTGATTGACCTTGGTGCCCGCCGGCCGCGGCTGGTACGAGACCGTGTGGTTTCGTGAGGGTATCGATCCATGATGATCCACGTCGTCTCCGACACGAGTGCCGCCGGCCCGGACGCGGGCATTCGGCCAGCCGGCATCCGCGCCGAGTTCCTCGATTTTCACGATCGGTCCCGAGGAAGCCTCTACCCGACCGAAATTCGGGCGGAGATCGATCGCGGCCGCTTCGTCTGGATCGACGTCGACGTGGCCGTGCTCGACGGCGGGCTCATCGACGAGGCGTTTCCTCCCCACGTCTGTCCGGGAGTCGATTTCCACCGGCTTGCTGATGACCACGCCAAGCCCTGTTCGCAGGCAGTGGCCGGACTGCAACGTACGGATCGGCTTCTCCATCTGACGTTTGTGGGCGGGGCCGCCTGCGGCCCAGACGATCCCGGCGAGCGGCTCGACGTAATCGTCGGCGAAGGGTTTCTCGTCACGGTGCATCGGGGCCTCAACGGCGTGCTCGACGCCGTCCGCCGCGATTACGTGCACGACTTCGAGAGGCACGCCGTGACGCCGAGTTTTCTCCTCTATGAAATCTGTAACGAGCAGGTCGAGCAGTTTCTGGCCGTTCAGGCGCAGCTGGAGGATGATGTGGAGGCCATCCGCCGAGACTTGGCCGACGAGATCAACCAGGAAGCCTTCGTGGCGGTCGCCACGGTGTCGGCGAAGCTCCTCACGATCCGCCGCCGAGTGTTGCCGGTGCGCCGGGCGTTGGATGAACTCACATCGCGGAAGACCACGCTCGTCAGCGAGGCAACACTCGGGTTTCTCGGCGGCATGATCGGCACGTTGGAGCGGCTCGTGTCAGACATTGCCGCCGATCGCGAGATTCTCGAGACCGCACTCAATCTGTCGCTGACGGTGATGTCGCACCGCACGAACCAGACAATGAATCGCCTGGCCGTCGTGAGCACGATCTTCCTGCCGCTCTCGTTCATCTGCGGCATCTACGGCATGAATTTCGACGGCATGCCGGAGGTCGACTGGGCGCACGGCTACCTGTACTTTTGGGGCCTCTGCGGCTGCATCACCGCGGGGCTCGTCCTGCTCCTCCGCCGCGCCCGCCTGCTCTGATCAGCCGACGGCGCCGTGGTGACCACCCTGAGCCTGTTGCTCGCGGCGGCGCTGATCGACCAGGTCGCGGAGCCGCTCGTGCTCGGGCAGCGTCAGCCCGGGATCACGATCAAGCAGGGCGATCGCGTCTGCACGGGCCGCGTCGATCACCGCGTCTTCGTCGAAGGGGATGGTGGCCGCCTCGTCGGCCGGCGGTTGGTCCGGTGCAGCGACTGCTCGCTGAGTGAACTTGAACTCAGTGCCCGATCGGCCGCTTTGCCGAGTGCCGAAGAGACGGCCGCTGCCCCGCAGCCGCTGGTCGAGGGCGGCCAGCGTGAAGCCATCGGCAGTGGCCACGAAGGCCTCGATGCGCTCTCGTGCCCGCTCGTCGAGCCGGTCGGTGGCCACGCCGCACAGCCCCGGCACCGCTCCCCGGGCCACGCGGCCGCGGAGTTGGTGGAGCTGGGCCAGCCCGAAGCAGTCGGCATCGAGAATCGTCATGATCGTGGCCTGCGGCACGTCGATCCCCACTTCGATGACCGGCGTGGCGACGAGCACGTCGAGCTTGCCGGCGGCAAAATCCTCCAGCACGGCGTTTTGCAGTCCGGGCGGCATCCGCCCGTGCACGAGTCCGAGACGAAACGCTTCGAGCGGTCCGTTCGCAAGTTCCTCGTAGGCCGAGGCGATGCTCTGCACCCCGCGCTCGGAATCCTCGATCACCGGCACCACCACGTAGCCTTGGCGGCCGTCTCGCAGCTTCTTGCCGAAGAAGTCCCACCATTGGGCGAGCGTGTCGGGCAGCACATGGTAGGTGGTGACTGCCTGCCTGCCTGCCGGCTGCTGGCGGATCTCGGAAATGTCGAGGTCGCCATACAGGCCGTGGGCCAGCGTGCGCGGAATCGGCGTGGCGGTCATGATGAGCGTGTGGGGGTCGGCCTTGCCCGACTGCATCACGAACCGTTGCTCGACGCCGAACCGCTGCTGCTCGTCGATCACGACCAGCGCCAGCCGACGAAACTGCACGCTCTCGGCCAAAATTGCATGCGTGCCGATCACGACCGACGCTTCGCCCGACTCGATGCGGCCGAGCACCTCCCGCTTCGCCGGCGCCGGTATGCCCCCCACCAGCAATTCGACCCGCGTCTTGTTGCGGGCGTTGTTGTCGGTGAGCCACTTCGAAAGCGACCGGTGATGCTGACGGGCCAGCAGTTCCGTGGGCGCCAGGAGGGCCGCCTGGTAGCGACCGTATGGGTCGTCCTCAATCGCGTCGGAAGGCCTGTTGGCCACGGCAGCGAGGATCGCGTAGACGGCAACGGCCGTCTTGCCACTGCCCACCTCGCCCTGCAGAAGACGGTGCATCGGCCTGGTGGTGGCAATGTCGCTGACGATGTCGGTAACCGCCTCATCCTGGGCCGTAGTAAACGCGAAGGGAAATCGGTTGCGGATGCGGGCGTCGAGCCGCGAGTCGACCGTGATCGCCGGGGCCGCCTGCCGCTGCTCCTTCTCCCGACGGTCTTCACGAAGCAGAAGCTGGACGATCAGG
>JBIKNV010000419.1:0-3181 GCA_044358475.1 Pirellulales bacterium
CACCAACAGAGCCAGCCCGGCCAGTCGTGCCGATACAGTCACCGGATCGACGGGCCGCCGCCACCAGAAGAGCAGCAGCGTCGAAAAGATCGGCACGATCCAGCCGTGGGAATACTGTGGATTGCTCCAACTCGCCTGCGCGTTGAGCAGCCCGGGCCAGTAGCTGTAGATGAGCAGGACGGTGAGGAAGGCGATCACGATCCAGGGCCCGCGCTGATCGGCCTGCCTCAACTCCCGGCCGAAATCGACCAGCCTGCGCCTGAAGCCCTCGACAAGACCTTCGCCGTCACGGGAGCGATCGCTTGGGGTTTCGGTGGCACGGCCTCGTTCTCTCCGCTTTCACCCTATCGTACCCCATGGGACAAGCCGCTTCCCGCAATCCGCGGGATTGGCTTACAAGGCTCCCGCGAGTGCCTGGGAGAGCACCACCCAGAAGTGGTGGGTCGGCTTCCACAACAGCATCTGGAGGGCCACCGCCACGACCAGATCTGTCGCCACCGCACGAACCCGCTGCAGCCTTCCGGCGACAAGCATCTGAGTCATTTGCCGGACCGCCGCGGCCACGACCGTCAGCGCCATGATCGTCACCGCTGCCTGCCAGCCGAGTCCTGCGGCACACAGCACCAGTCCGCTCCGAACCGTTCGATTTCCAAACGCCACGCCGAGAACGCATCCGGCCGCGATGCCCGCCAACGAGGCCAAGCCACCGCGCCACGCCGCTTCCGGCGGAGGCCAGTCGCCAACCGACACATGAGCGTCAACCGGAAAACCGGCGCCGACCGGCAGCATTGCCGGCAGCAGCGTCGCGGCCACGAACACGGCCAGCGTCGACGTCGCCACCCACGAAGGCGGCACGCCCTTCCCCTCGAAATCCAGGACGGCCCACGCCAGCACCGTCGCCAAAAGGAAGCAGTGCAGCAGGCAGGTAGCCACGAGCAGCCAGTCGGTGTGCAGCAGCAGCGAGTCGCCCCCCCAGCGTCCTCCGCCGACATGTCCGCCAGGAAGATTGCTCCCGCCGGTGAGTAGTTCCACCGAGGCGAGCGACCCCAACAGAAAAGCACAGGCCGCCTCGACCAGCGGATAACGAGGGGAGATCGGGGACCGGCAGTCGCGGCATCTGCCGCGCAGCCACAGCCACCCCAGGACCGGCACGTTGTCATACCAGCGGATCGCGGACCCGCAGGCCGGGCAGCACGAACCGCCACGAACCACCGATTCGCCGCGAGGCCACCGATGTACGACGACGTTCAGAAAACTGCCGACGTTGGCAGCCAGGATGAAGAGAAACGTGGCGACCAGGCCGTCGGTGAGCGGCTCGATCGCGCGTTCGAGAAGCAGCGGCATGTCCGAAGCTCGAGGTCGATCTGGGTCGGCGGCGTGGTTTCGTGTAGGGTAGCCTGTTTCGGATAGGTATCCGTATTCGGACAGGGTAGCCGTTTTCGGAGTGTACCCGCATGACAACCCAGGAAACCGACAGCGCCGAACCGGTCGATACGGCATCCGCTGACGGCCGTCGAAGACTACCCGGCTGGCTGAGCATCGGCATGCGGGTGGCGATCACGGCGGCGCTGATGGCGGTGGCTCTCAGGGCCGTGGAGTGGACCAAGCTCGTCGCGTTGTTCCGAACGATCGACTGGAAGTGGTGGCTGGCCGGATTCGCAGCCGCCATGCTTGCGCAGCTGATCGCGGCGATCCGCTGGGCGGCGCTCGCCCGCCCGATCGGCTTTCCGTTTTCGACAGGGCTGTTCGTCTGGCGGTTCTTCGAGGGCGTCTTCTTCAACCTCTGCCTGCCGACTTCGATCGGGGGCGACGTCGTGAAGGCATACCGGCTGGCCGACTCGACCCAAGGCAGGCTGCTCGCCGGATGCACCGTGGTCGCCGACCGGCTCACCGGGCTGGCGGCTCTGGGAGTGCTGGCCGGGGCCGCTGCGATCGCCAAGGAGTGGTCGCTCGGCCTGCCGACGACGATCGCCGTGGGAACGGCGCTCCTGGCGGCGGCGCTTCTGGTGATCTGGCTCGGCGTCGGCTCGCTCGACCGGCTGCTGACGCTTTTTCCAGAGCCACATTCGGCCCGGCGATTCATCTCGCGACTGCTCCCCTACCAGATGCGGCCGAGCCTGATGACGAAGGCCGTAGCCTGGAGCCTGCTCGTGCAGGCGGGGGGCGCGCTCGCCGTGTCGCTCATCGCCCGCGGCATCGGCGTGAGCCTGCCGATCTCGATCTGGTTTGCCGTGGTGCCGCTGATCGCGCTGGCGATGGTGCTGCCGATCAGCATCAGCGGAGTCGGCGTGCGGGAGGGGGGGCTGGCATTCCTGCTGGCGCCATCGGGCGTGCCCGCGGAGCAGGCCGTTGCGATCGGGCTGCTCTGGTTCCTCACCACCATAGTCAGCGGGCTCTTGGGCGGCCTGCTCTTCCTGCTCGACCGCCACCCGCAGCATCCTCCCAACGGAGTGTGACACCCGGGTCTGGCCGCTCGATCTACCGACTCTGCCGTCTCGCGTCGCAGAGAAGCAGGCCGGCGACGGTCTTGGCGTCGTCGATCCGGCCGTCGCGGCACATGGCGATCGCCTCCATCCACGGCACCACGCGGATGCTGATCTGCTCGCCCGGCTCGAGCGCCTGCGGTCCGGGTGTGAGATCCTCGGCGACGAAAAGGTGCATCCGCTCCCGCAGGATTCCCGGAGACATCCAGAACTCCGCCACCGGCTCGATCCTGCCGGCGCGATATCCCGTCTCCTCCGCGAGTTCCCGGGCGGCCGCCTGCTCGAGCGACTCGACCCGATCGAGCGTGCCGGCCGGCAGTTCGAGGAGCGTCAGGCCGACCGCCACGCGGACCACCTCCACGAGGCAGACCTGGTCGGGCGACACCATCGGCACCACGACGACGCTGCCCGGATGCTCCACGACGTCGCGGGTGCGTGGCGATTGGCCGGCCTGTGGCACGGCGGCCGCCTCGTCGATCCGCACGACGCGAAACCGCTTCGACTCGAAGACGACCTCTCCCCCCCGTTCCGAAGGCGCCGACGGTGCTGCGGCGGCTCGAGCAGCCACCGGCAACGGCACCACCCGCGCGGCCGCGGCGTTCACCTCGAGCGCGACATCCTGCCGCAAGCCCTTGGCATGCACGAGCCCGAGACCGAGCCAGCCGCCGGCGTGCGGGGAGCGGCACCACGACGTGATG
>JBIKNV010000420.1:0-3146 GCA_044358475.1 Pirellulales bacterium
CAGGTTTCTTGGCGAACGTCCGTTCGCTCTCGTAGGCCCGCCCTCCAGGCGGGCGGTCCCATCTTCCACTCAGCACCGGGCGCAAGCCCGGTGGCTGCTGGTACGTCATCCCGCGGGCTTGCGCCCTGCGGCTGGCTTTACGAAACCTTCGCCATCCTGGCCTCAGGTTTCTTGGCGAACGTCCGTTCGCTCTCGTAGGCCCGCCCTCCAGGCGGGCAGTCCCATCTTCCACTCAGCACCGGGCGCGAGCCCGGTGGCTGCTGGTACGTCATCCCGCCGGCTTGCGCCTCGCGGCTGGCTGTCGGATGAGCTAGATCACGCCGCGCTGCTCGAGGAGCGTGATCACCGCGTCGACGCACTTGCTTACCGGCCACTCATGCGTCGGAATCACGAGGTCGGGCTTGGTGGGCGTCTCGTAGGGTGCCGACACGCCCGGGAAGTTCGTGATCTCACCCGAGTCGGCCAGCGGGTAGTGCCCGTCGGTATCCCGCTGGCGGCAGACGTCTATCGGGGCTGCAAGGTGCACCACGAGAAAACGCTCGCGGCCCACCCGCTCGGCCGCCTTCTGCCGCACCGCCTCGTCGGGGGCGACGAAGGCCGCGAGGCAGAGGATCCCGGCCTCATTGAAGAGGCGAGCCACCTCGATGCTGCGGCGGAGATTTTCGCTCCGCTCGTCGGCCGAGAAGCCGAGGTCGCGGCTGATACCCAGTCGCATCGACTGGCCATCGAGCACCGTCACCGCCCGCCCCATGTCGAAGAGCCGCCGCTCCACCAGTCGGGCGATCGTCGACTTTCCCGAGCCCGTGAGGCCGGTGAGCAGCACCGTGGCCGGCTTCTGGCCGAACCGCGCCTCCCGTTCGGTCGCCGTGACGCCGCTGGTCGTCTCGTGCAGACGCTCGGCGACCGGTTCCCCGTCCCAATGGTCCTTGCGGCCGTCTTCCGGCTCGCGGTCGAGAATCATGCCGGCGCCGACCGTGGCGTTGGTGAGACGGTCGATCATGATGAACCCGCCGGTGGCACGGTTGCGACGGTAGGCGTCGTAGGCGATCGGGCTCGTGAGTGTGATGCCACAGCGGCCGATCTCGTTGAGCGCGAGCGTAGCGGCCGGCTGGCGGTGCAACGAGTTGATGTCGACGCGGTAGCGGAGCGTGCCGATGGCACCGGGCGTGACCTTGCTCGTCTGCTTGAAGAGATACTGCTTGCCGGGAACGAGCGGCTCCTCGCTCATCCACACCACCATCGCGTCGAACTTCTGATCGACCTTCGGCACGTTGCCCACCCGCACCAGCATGTCGCCGCGGCTGGAATCGATCTCGTCCTCGAGCGTGAGCGTGACCGACTGCGGGGCGAAGGCCTCCTCCAGGTCGCCG
The DNA here is from genome assembly GCA_044358475.1 of Pirellulales bacterium. GTDB lineage: Bacteria > Planctomycetota > Planctomycetia > Pirellulales > UBA1268 > CACORA01. The sequence continues at coordinate 1,371 of JBIKNV010000420.1, forward strand.
TCAAACGTCACGATGCTCTTCACACGGCTCTTCTTGCGCGACGGCAGCGAGATCACCTCGTCGCCCTTGCGGATGATGCCGCTGGCAATCGTGCCGGCGAAGCCCCGGAAGTCGAGATTGGGCCGCAGCACAAACTGCACCGGGAAGCGGAAATCCTCCATGTTGCGGTCGGAGCCGATGTAGACCGTCTCCAAGAGCGGCATCAGCGGCGACCCGGTGTACCACGGCATGCGGGGGCTGGGGGCCACGACGTTGTCCCCCTTCAGGGCCGAGATCGGCATGAAGTGGACGTCGGGCAGATCGAGCCGGCTGGCAAAGTCGACGTAGTCGGCGCGGATCTTCTCGAACACCGCCTGGTCGTAGTCGACGATATCCATCTTGTTGACCGCCACGATGATGTGCTTGATGCCCAGCAGCGACACGATGAACGAATGCCGCTTCGTCTGGGGGAGCACGCCGTGGCGGGCATCGATGAGGATGATCGCCAGATCGGCCGACGAAGCGCCCGTGGCCATGTTGCGTGTGTACTGCTCGTGGCCTGGCGTGTCGGCGATGATGAACTTTCGCTTATCGGTCGAGAAGTAGCGGTAGGCGACGTCAATCGTGATCCCCTGCTGACGCTCGTCTTCGAGGCCGTCGGTAAACAGCGCGAGATCGACCTCTTCGCCGGTCGTGCCGTAGCGGGAGCTGTCTTTCTTGATGGCGGCGAGCTGATCCTCGTAGATCATCTTCGACTCATAGAAGAGCCGGCCGATGAGCGTGCTCTTGCCGTCATCCACGCTGCCGCAGGTGATGAACCGCAGCAGTTCCTTCCGCTCATGCTGGGCGAGGTAGGCGTCGATGTCGGAGGCGATGAGGGCTGATTGGTGGGACATCTCAGAAGTACCCCTCCTTTTTCTTCTTTTCCATGCTGCCGGCTTCGTCGGAGTCGATGAGGCGGCCCTGGCGTTCGGAGAAGGTGGTGAGGAGCATTTCCTGGATGATTTCGGGGAGGGTGGTGGCCGTGGAGTCGACGGCGCCCGAGAGCGGATAGCAGCCGAGCGTGCGGAACCGAACGCGGCGCATCTCCGGCTGCTCGCCGGGATTCATGGGAAGGCGGTCGTCATCGACCATGATCATCACGCCGTCCCGCCACACGATCGGCCGCTCGGCGGCGAAGTAGAGGGGCACGATCGGAATGTTTTCGAGGTGGATGTATTGCCAGACATCGAGTTCGGTCCAGTTGGAGAGCGGAAACACGCGAATGCTCTCGTTCTTACGGACTTTCGTGTTGTAGAGGTTCCAGAGTTCCGGCCGCTGGTTTTTCGGATCCCAGCGGTGGAACTCGTCGCGGAACGAAAACACCCGTTCCTTGGCCCGCGACTTTTCCTCGTCGCGGCGGGCGCCGCCGAAGGCCGCATCGAACCGATGCTTGTCGAGCGCCTGCCGGAGGGCCTGCGTCTTCATGATGTCGGTGTGGACCTTGCTGCCGTGCGTGATCGGATTCACTCCGGCCGCCCGGCCCTCTTCATTGACATGCACGATCAGCTTGAAGCCCAACTCCTTGGCGACGTACTGGTCGCGGAGCTTGTACATCTCCTGGAACTTCCAGGTGGTGTCGATGTGCATCAGTGGAAAGGGGGGCTTGGCCGGGTAGAAGGCCTTCTCGGCGAGCCGGACCATGACGGCCGAATCCTTGCCGATCGAGTAGAGCATCACCGGGTTCTCAAACTCGGCGGCCACCTCGCGGATGATGTGGATGCTCTCGGCTTCGAGCTGGCGGAGATGCGTGAGGTT
>JBIKNV010000421.1:0-3128 GCA_044358475.1 Pirellulales bacterium
TGTTTTTCGGCCGCCACAGGGGAAACAGGATGGCCAGGTGATATTCCAATTGCCGGAAAACGCCGCCCCCAATCCGTTCATCAACATCGGTTCGCAACTCTATCTTTTCGATAACGAGTCGGCCGATGTGGGCGGCCGCTACCTGGGTGTGGTCCGGGTGCGGGAGTCGGCCGTGCAGGAACGCGAACTGGTGCTCTCGGTCACCCCTGCCGCTCCACCCACCGATGTCGATAAGAAACTGTGGCGACGGGAGTATGACAGCGTGCAGGCGTTCGAGGGGCTTCCCGTCGATCGCTGGCTGGCCTTCTCCCGCACTCGCCTTCCGAGCGACGACGAAGAAGAACCACACGAAGAGAGCGACACCGAAGCCGATGAAGACCGCTCCGCGAAGCCCCCCTATCCGGTGCTCCCGGGGCTGAGGAAGGCGGGCACGGGCGACGAGTCGACCGCGGAGGACCTTCTCATCGATCTCGAGGAGCAACTCGACCGCTTCGAGAAACACGAAACCCCTGTGCCCGAAGACGAGTGGCGGCCCCTCGTCGAGGCCGACGCCGTGCCGCCCGGAGAATACTGGGCGGCGGTGCGGTTCGCATTTGCCCATGCCCTGACCACTGAGGCGGCCGGCCCTGAGCCCGACACGATCCAGTTTGAGAAGGGAGATTCAGCCAACCTGCCGCTCGACACGGCCATTGAACTCGAGAACGAGGGGGTCGTGGAGATTCGCAGTGTCTTCTATCGTCGACCGCTTCTGGATATGGGCATCGCGATGGAAGGCAACAAGGTGCTGGGCAAGACCGAGGGCGACCGACAGCCCCTGGAGGTCGAAGTGCCTGGCGGCTACTTCATTCATGGTCGGCTCACGAGCCAGATCAGCCAGCTCGAGCAATCGCTCCGCGACCTCGACGTGGCCAAGAAAAATGCGACCGACACGATCGTGACGGTCCGCCGCGAAGAGGAGCAGCTCGACGATGACCTGCCCCGTTGGGGGAAGGACGTGGCGGTGGCCATCGAGGTTCGCGAGGGGGTCGAGGAGCGGCTGGCCCGCGCCCAGAAACGACTCGCTGAGGCCTGGGAGGCGGTGATCCAGATGGGCCGCCAGTACGACGGGGAAATGGCCCTGCTTCAGGCCGACGCCGAGAAGCGGGCGGGCGGCCGTCCATAACCAGCAGCCATCGACGCTCTTCCGTGGTCCGGGTAGACTCTTTTTCCCTGGACCACGGGTTTTTCCCCGGGCATGGAGCGTTTCTCAGGTTCTCACGATGCCGACTCTCGCCGCCCGCTCGGGCAACGCCGTTCGTCTCAAAAAGGCTGTTCATCACCATCGGCTCGCCAGTCGGCGGGGTGTTCTCGAACGGATGTTCACGCTCTGGTTTCAGGGCTTTGTCTACAACCAGATCTGGGAGGATCCACGGGTCGATGCCGCCGCCCTCGGCCTGGGCCCGGAGTCGAGCCTGCTGACGATCTCCAGCGGCGGCTGCAACATCCTCAACTATCTCGTGCATCAGCCACGGAAGATCGTGGCGGTCGATCTCAACGCCAATCACATGGCGCTCACTCGGCTGAAACTGGCGGCGCTAGAGCACCTGCCTGACTACGAGGCCTTCTACAACTTCTTCGGCTACGGCCGGCATGTCGACAACCTCCCCAACTATCGCCGCTACATCCGCGACCACCTCGACCCCGACACACGACGATTCTGGGAGACGACCGACTGGCTGGGAAACGCCATCGGCCCGAAGCGGATCAACTACTTCAAGAACGGCCTCTACGAGCGGGCCAAACTCGGCCAGTTTTTTCGGATCGTCCACGGCCTTGCCAAGACGATCGGCCGTGATCCTTCCCGGCTCGTGGCGGCCAAGACGCTCGCCGAGCAGGAGAAGATCTTCGAGGAGACGTTCGGTCCGCTGTTCGACAACCGGTTGATCCGGTGGCTGGGTCGGCAGCCTGTCGCGGTCTACAGCCTCGGCATTCCGCCGAGCCAGCATCAGGCGATGCTCGAGGAGCACGACAACGACGGCCAGAAACTCTTCGACATGTACAAGCAGCGAGTCAAGCGGTTGGCCTGCGGATTCCCGCTGGAAGACAACTACTTCACCTGGCAGGCGTTCAGCCGACGATACGACCACGAGGGCCGCCGCGGCCTTCCCGATTACCTGAAGCGTGAGAATTACGACACGATCAGGTCGATCGTCGGCCGTGTCGAGACGCATGTGTCGTCGCTTGGTGACTACCTGCAGACAGCTTCGCCCGGCAGCCTCAACGGCTTCATCTTCCTCGACAGCCAGGATTGGATGCCTCCGCAGGTCATCGAGGATCTCTGGAGGGAGGTGGTGCGTGTCGGAGCCCCGGGAACTCGAGTGATCTTCCGCACGGCTGGCGAGAAGTCGCCGGTCGAGGCGGCCTTGTCGCCGGCGACCCGCAGCCGGTTCTTCTACAACACCCAGCGGTCGGCTGAACTGCACAAGCAGGATCGCTCGTCGATCTACGGTATGTTCCACCTGTACGAGATGCTCGACGCCTCGGCGGCGACCGAGGAGCCGGCGCTGGCCGCCCAGCCGGCGGCATCATGAGCGACTCGCCCGCGGCTGGCCGTCCGGTGTCTTCAAACCCGGCCCGCACAGGTCCCTCGGATCAGGCCGTTGCGATGGACCGGATGTACCGGCTCACGCGGCACATCTACGACCTCACGCGTGCCTACTATCTGCTCGGCCGCGATCGGATGCTGGCGAAGGTGGCGACGGGCCCCAACACAGCGACGGTCGAAGTTGGCTGCGGAACGGCCCGCAATCTGATCAAGTTGGCTCGCCGGCCGGCGCCGGGCCTGCTCTATGGGCTCGACGCGTCGCACGAGATGCTGGAGACAGCCGCTACGAGCATCGCCCGATCGGGCGTCGGGGCAGGGGGGCGGGCGCCGATCGTGCTGCGGCAGGGACTGGCCGAGGAACTCGACGCCCGCAAGACGTTTGGCCGCGAGGAGTTGTTCGACACGGTCTTCTTTTCATACTGCCTGTCGATGGTGCCGGCGTGGCCCGGGGCACTGGAGGCGGCGCTGGCCAACCTGCGGCCGGGCGGCACGTTGCTGATCGTCGATTTCTGGGATCAGAAGGAACTGCCAGGCTGGTTCGCAA
>JBIKNV010000423.1:0-3116 GCA_044358475.1 Pirellulales bacterium
GAGGCCGTCCGCAGCCAGTCCACTGCGGGCCTCACCGTGGTCTACGTCGAGTTCAATTGGGACGTCGAAATCCGTGCGGCTCGCCAAACCGTGCAGGAGCGGCTGACCACGGTCGCCGGTGTGCTCCCTGAGGGTATCCGGCCGCAGATGACGCCCACCGCCTCGATCATGGGCCAGATCGTGATCGCCGGCATGTTCCACCAGGGGGGACCGCGTGGCGGCGTGCTCGCGGCCGTGCCGGGCACGGCGTTCTTGGCAGAATGCACCGCGGAAGCCGACGCCACAGCCGCCGTCCGCGTATGGCGGGTACGGGATCGGCACCGTCCGATGACCTGGGAGGACGTTGCCAGCGATGCGGTCTCATGGGCCTCCGCCCCGCCCCACCCCGACGCCGCGGGCGAGACGCCTCGTGTCGCCCGTGTCTCGATCGCCGGCCTCGACCACGAGGTGACCTTCCCCACCGCGATCCAGCGGTCGATGAGCCTGAGGACCGTCGCCGACTGGGTGGCCCGGCCGCGGCTCCTCAAGATTCCCGGAGTCGCCGAGGTATTCGTGCAGGGGGGCGACCGGAAGCAATACCAGATCCTCGTCGATCCGGCGGCGTTGCTCGAGTATGGTGTCGCGCTGCCGGTCATCGAGGAGGCACTGCGGGAAAGCAACATCAACACCAGCGGCGGCTTTGCCGTGACGGGTGAGCAGGAGCGGCCGATCCGTATCCTCGGCCGGCTCGGCCCCGATCCTGCCCGCGTCGTGCGGGAACTCGGGCAGGTGCCGATCGCCACGCATCCCGAGCGGACGGTTCTCCTTGAGCAGGTGGCGAGCGTGGTGGAGGGGCCACAGTTCAAGCGGGGCGACGCCGCCATCAACGGTATTCCCGGCGTCGTGTTCACGATCGCCAAGCAGCCACATAGCGACACGCGGGCCCTCACCGAGCGGATCAACGCCGCCCTTGCCGAGGTGGAGGCCTCGTTGCCTCCCGACGTGGTCGTCAATCCCGAGCTCTTTCGGCTCGCGAACTTCATCGACCGTGGCATCTTCAATGTCGGCGAGGCCCTGGTGATCGGTGCCGTGCTGGTGGTGATCGTGCTGTTTCTGTTCCTGCTCAACCTGCGGACGACGTTCATCACGCTTACCGCGATTCCGTTATCGCTGGTAATCACGACGCTCGTCTTCCGACTGGCGGGGATGCTCTCCGGCACGTCGCTCTCGATCAACGTGATGACACTCGGCGGGATCGCCGTGGCGATGGGGGAACTCGTCGACGACGCCATCGTCGACGTCGAGAACATCTTCCGGCGTCTTACGGAAAACAACGCTCGCCCCGCGGCGCTGCCGGCCCTGCGGGTCGTCTACGAGGCCAGCCGCGAGATCCGCGGGGCGATCGTGTTCGGCACGGCGGTCGTGATCCTCGTCTTCCTGCCGCTCTTCGCCCTCTCCGGCATCGAGGGCCGCCTCTTCGCGCCGCTGGGCGTGGCCTACATCGTGTCGATCCTGGCGTCGCTGGTGGTCTCGCTGACGGTGACGCCGGTGCTCTCCTTGTATCTGCTGCCCCAGTCACGGGCGACGCACCGCGAGCACGAGGGCCTCGTGCTTTCCAGCCTCAAGGCACTTGCCACACCGCTCATCCGCCTGAGCATGGCAATGCCGGGCCTGCTGCTCATCCTTACCTGGCTCGGGGTGGCGCTCGCCGGCTGGCAGCTCTCGCGGCTCGGCCGCGACTTCCTCCCACCGTTCGACGAGGGGAGCGTGCAGGTCAATGTCACGCTGCCGCCGGGGTCGTCGTTGCAGGCATCGAACGCCGTCTGCGGCCTCATCGATGCCAAGCTGCGCGGCCTGCAGAAGACCGACGACCGGCCCACCGGAGAGATCCTCTCATTTGTGCGGCGAACAGGACGCGCGGAACTCGACGAACATGCGGCGCCGGTCAATTCGAGTGAATACATCCTCGCCATGAACCCCGACTCCGGTCGCCACCGCGAGGAGATCATCGAACAGCTGCTCGACGAACTCGGCAGTGAGGTGCCGGGCGTGGCGATCGAAGTGGAGCAGCCCCTCGCCCACCTCATCAGCCACATGGTCTCGGGCGTCTACGCCCAGATCGCGATCAAGGTGCACGGCGACGATCTCGACGCACTCGTGCGGACAGCCGAGCAGATCAAGCGGGCGATTCAGACAGTGCCCGGGCTCACGCCACCAGTAGTTGAACCGCTCCAAAAGACCGACGAACTCCATGTGCGGCTGCGGGCGGAAGATCTCGCCTGGTATGGCCTCACCCGTGAAACGGTGGCCCGCATCATCCAGACGGCGCTCCAGGGCGAGGTGGTCTCGCAGGTCCTTGAGGGGCAGCGGCGGTTCGATCTGCTCGTGCGGCTGGAGGAGGAATACCGCACCGATTATGCCAACCTCGGCCGGCTGCGGCTCGATCTGCCCGGCGGCCGGGGCCAGGTGGAGCTTCGTGAGTTGGCCGACATCGGCCCGGGTGCCGGGCCCAACTCCGTCAACCGGGAGAATGCCCGTCGCCGGATCGTGGTTCGCTGCAATACGCAGGGCCGAGACCTGGCCGGCGCCGTGGCGGAGATCCGCCGCCGGGTCGATGCCGGGGTGTCGTTGCCCGAGGGCTCGTTCGTGGAATACGGCGGCCAATTCGAAAGCCAGGAGCGGGCGACTCGGCTGATCATCGTGCTCGCCGGGCTGTCAGTCGTGGGGATGTTCGTCGTGCTCATGCTCCTCTACCCGTCGGTGCGGATCGTGCTCCAACTGCTCAACGCCCTCCCCACGGCATTCATCGGCGGGGCGCTCGCGCTCGCCATCACGCGGCAGCCGCTCACGGTCGCGAGCCTCGTCGGCTTCATCTCACTCGGCGGCATCGCCGTCCGCAACGGCATCCTGCTGGTCACCCACTACTTCCACCTCATGAAAGAGGAAGGCGAGGGCTTTTCGCAGGCCATGATTCTGCGCGGCAGTCTCGAGCGGCTTGCCCCCGTCCTGATGACGGCGCTCACGGCGGGCATCGGCCTCGTGCCCTTGGTACTCGGCGGCCAGGAGCCGGGCCGCGAAATCCTCTATCCGGTCGCCACGGTGATCCTCGGCGGCCTGATCACGTCCACCTTCTGCGA
>JBIKNV010000424.1:0-3115 GCA_044358475.1 Pirellulales bacterium
ACCCTGCACTGCCCGCCTGGAGGGCGGGCTTACAAGAGCGACCGGAGGGTCGCCAAGAAACCCGAGGCCAGGATGGCGAAGGTTTCGTGCCGCTAGCCGCAGGGCGCCAGCCCGCGGGATGCGCGACAGTCGGCGTAACGCCTTCCTCACTCCACCGTGACGCTCTTGGCGAGGTTTCGCGGCTTGTCGACGTCGCAGCCCCGGAGGCAGGCGATGTGGTAGGCCAACAGCTGCAGCGGGATCACCGACACGATCGGCTGCAGGAAGTCGGGCGCCTCCGGAATCTCGAGCACCTCGTCGGCCAGATGCCGCACCCGCTCGTCACCCGGGCTCGCAATCGCGATCACCGGACCCCTGCGGGCCTTGATCTCCTCGAGGTTGAGGATCACCTTCTCGTAGACCTTGCCCTGCGGAATGATGAACACGCTCGGCGTGAGCGGATCGACCAGCGCGATCGGCCCATGCTTCATCTCCGCCGCCGGGTAGCCCTCGGCGTGGATGTAGCTGATTTCCTTGAGCTTGAGCGCTCCTTCGAGCGCCACTGGGAAGTTGAACTGCCGCCCGAGGTACAGGAACGTGCTCGCCTGCCGGTACCGCTCGGCGATCACACGGGCTGCGGCGTCGGTCTGGAGCGCCTTCGTCACGAGGTCAGGCAGCCGGTTGAGGCCGTCGATGAAGTCGACACCATCCTCGTAGCTCATGTGCCGCAGCCGGCCGAAATAGAGGGCCAACAGCGCGAGCACGACGCACTGGCTCGTGAACGCCTTCGTGCTGGCCACGCCGATCTCCGGCCCGGCATGCAGGTAGATGCCGCCGTCGGCCTCGTTGGCGATCGTGCTCCCGACGACGTTGCAGATAGCGAGGGTGGGATGCCCCTTTCGCTTCATCTCACGGAGCGCGGCGAGCGTGTCGGCCGTCTCGCCCGACTGCGTGATCGCGAAGAGGAGCGTGCCGTCGTCGATCGGCGGATTGCGATACCGCAGCTCGCTGGCATATTCCACCTCCACCGGGAGCCGCGCAAAATGCTCGATGAGATATTCACCCACCAGCGCCGCATGCCAGCTCGTGCCGCAGCCGGTGAGGACGATGCGATTCACCCGCTGCAGCTGTCGCGGCGTGAGGTTGAGCCCGCCGAAGACGGCGGTGGCCTCGTCCTTCGAGAGCCGGCCCCGCATGGCGGCCCGGATCGTTTCGGGCTGCTCGTGAATCTCCTTGAGCATGTAATGGGAATAGCCGCCGAGGCCGACGTCGGCCGCGGAGATCTCCAACGGCTGTACGGCCGGCTCGATGCGGCCGGAATCCCGGTGGACCACCCGCAGCGTGTCATGGGTGACCACGGCGACTTCATGGTCGGCGAGGTAGACGATGCGATCGGCGTGGCCGGCGAGTGGGCTGGCGTCGCTGGCGATGAAGTGTTCGCCATCGCCCACACCGATCACCAGCGGGCTGCCCAGACGGGCGGCGACGAGCAGGTCCGACTGGCCACGAAAGAGAACAAGCAGGCCGTAGGTGCCACGGAGTTGGGCGATCGCCTCACGAACCGCGACCACGCGCGGTGTATCGACAATTTCGTCGGCCACCCGCGGGCCGGTTTGGAGCGCCCTCGTAAGACAGCTGTCGATGAGATGGGCGATCACCTCCGAATCGGTCTCCGACTGAAAGACATAGCCCTCCGCCTCGAGCCGCGCCTTCAGCTCGCGGAAGTTTTCCACGACACCATTGTGGACGACCGCCAGCGTGGAACCGTCAACACAGCCACCGAGGTGGGGATGCGCATTGCCGTCGGTGGGCGCGCCGTGGGTGGCCCAGCGGGTGTGGCCGATGCCGATCGACGCATCGGGCAGGTCGTCGCGAACGATCTCCTCGAGCCGCGAGAGCCGCCCGGCCGCTTTGCGGACGTGGATCTGGCTCTCGTGATCGAGCACGGCCAGCCCCGAAGAGTCGTAGCCCCTGTATTCCAGCCGCCGCAGCCCCTCGACGATCAGATCACTTGCCCGACGAAAACCGACGTAGCCGACGATGCCGCACATGGGAAAAATGCCTCCGAAGATGATCGTCGCACAGACCCCGGAAGACTACGCATGCCCTCGTCGCCGAATCCATCGCACTTTGGCCCCGCGGTGATCGTGGTGCCGGCCCGCCTCGCCAGTCAGCGGCTGCCCCGGAAAATGCTGTTGGCCGACACCGGCAAGCCACTCATCCAGCACACGTGGGAGGCGGCAAGGCGGGCGACCCGGGCAGGACAGGTGGTGGTGGCCACCGACAGCGAAGAGATTGCCTCCGCGGTCGCGGCCTTCGGTGGCAGGCCCGTGATGACGTCGCCCACGGCCCCGAGCGGCACGGCCCGGATCGTGGAGGCGCTGCCGCAATTCCCCGACGCCGAGGTGATCGTGAACGTGCAGGGAGACGAGCCGGAACTCTGCCCCACGGCGATCGACCTGGCGATCGACCTGCTCGCCCGGTGCCCTGAAGCGGGCATCGCCACGCTCGTGACGCCGCTCCGCTCGCGCGACGACCTGGCCGACCCGGCCGCCGTGAAGGCGGTGCTCACGCCGTGGCGAGAGCGGTCGGCCAGTGGCGACTGGACCGGGCCGGAGGTCGCCAACGCCTGGCGGGCGGTCACCTTCAGCCGGGCTCCGGTGCCCGCGGCCCGCGACTGGAGCGACGATCTGCTCACGGCATCACCGCCGCTCTACTGGCAGCACATCGGGCTCTATGCCTACCGGCGCAGTGTGCTCGAGCGATGGGATCGCCTGCCGGAGTCGCGACTGGCCGCGGTCGAGAGTCTCGAGCAATTGCGGGCGGTCGAGGCGGGCATCCCGATCGTGGCGGGAGCGATCGCGCACGCCGCCCGAGGCATCGACACACCGAAGGACTACGCGGCGTTTGTCGCCCGGCACACGTAGCACAGGCGTTCCCGACCGTGGCGACCACTCGGGAGCGCTTCGCTACTCCTTCACCCGCTCCAGGTACTCACTCGTCCGCGTGTCGATCTTCACCATCTCGCCCTGCTCGATGAACGCCGGCACCATCACTTCCGCGCCCGTCTCCAGCTTGACCGGCTTGGTGAGATTCGTCGCGGTGTTGCCACGGACGGCCGGCTCGGCGTATTCCA
>JBIKNV010000053.1:0-10988 GCA_044358475.1 Pirellulales bacterium
GATACCGTCGCCGGCAATCTCAGGGAGGATTGGGTCCACCACCGCGTCGCCAACACGCCGCCCAGAAGAACTTCACCGATGATGACGATCACGAACAGGTGGCGAAGGTTCATGGGGCGGCACCCTGGTTGAGCCATACCGAAACACCGCCGATCCGTTCAAACGGACCTCGCAGGTTGAGGCTTCCGGCAACCACGTCGGTGCGGCCGTCTCCATCCACGTCGCCGGTATCGATGCAAACGACATTGATCGGGGCACTGGCGATCTGCCACGTGGTGAACTGCTGGCGTCCATCATTTTCGAGCCAGACGATGCTGGCTGCGGCGGGGTTGCTCCAGTCGTTGGCCATGCTGGCGAGCACGATGTCGAGGTCGCCGTCGCCGTCGAGATCCCCCGCGGCAGCGGCATACGTGCCGGCAAGGCTCGCAATGCGGTGCTTGATGAAGTGCCAGTCACCCCGGTTCTCAAACCAGAGGCAGCCGTGGTAGGGCTGGGGAAAGGCGGCGAAGTCCTCCAGGTTGTCACCGACCGGCAGGATGAGATCCTGATCGCCATCGCCGTCGAGATCGGCTGCCACGAGCCCGGCGCTCCCGAGGTCGAAGTTGGGGGTCCGCCACAGCATGCGGGAACGAAACCGCCCCTCGCCGACGTTCTCGAAGCCCCAGATTTCCTCATCATCCTGCGAGATCACGGCGGCGACATCTGGGTCACCATCGCCGTCGAAGTCAGCCACAGGCACATGGATGCCCCCCGGAGCGCTGTGCAAGAGATGATCGGCGAACGTGCCGTCTGCCTGGTGCTCGAGCCAAAGAATCTCGCCTCGACTGTAGCCGAAGACAGCCACGGCCAGATCGACATCGCCGTCGGCGTCGAAGTCGCCCGGCTGCACGTCGGCGACCCGGCGGACGTCGTCGAGCAACACCTCTCGGACGTAACCCGAGCCGACGCGCCGGTGAAGCTCAACTCGGCCGACTGCCGCGTCGGAGGGAAGGATGTCACCGAGAACAGCCACGACACAGTCGAGGTCGCCGTCGCTGTCGATGTCGACAAACGTCGTGTGGGCGGGAACGCCGACGTCGACGATCAGTACGGTTTCCCGCCAAGAACCATCGCTGTTTCGATCAAGGCGAAGAATCCGATTGTGGAGCGCATCACACGCGACAACTTCCGGCACGCCGTCGGAGTCCACGTCGATGATCTGGATGTGCGTGATTCGCGGGAGCCTCTCGGAGGCTTGCGGGGGAGCCGACGTCGTAAAAGCGAGGTTGCTTGCGGGGAAGGAAATCCCGTCCCGGAGCGCAAACGCCGGCCGTATCGGAACCCCCATCCAGGCCAAACCACAGAGCCCGATTCCCAGACCGGCGGCCAGAATCCCCAGCGTGCGTGTCTTGATGGGCATCGCGTCGGCTTCCAAGAGAACCTCCCAAGCAGACCCCAGCCGACAAACCTTTTGGGCGAACGAATCGTGACGTTCAAAGACGCCGATGTCGCTCAACGTCGGACGTTTTCTAGTGTCTCAGATTTCTTACCACTGCTCTCATTCTAGCGCAGACGCTCTCCCTGGTGCCATCGCGAGGGGCGGGCGAGTGGCCCGCTGTCCTACGGAAGCCAGTCCTACTCGGCAGCCGGTGGACGACGACGACGAAGGCCGCCACGCGGTGGTTCCTGACCCGGATTGGCCGCTTCGGCGGCCCGCTTCTCGGCGCGGCGCTTGGCCACCTGCTGCAACACGTCACCGACCAGGTCGATCACGGCATCCGCGGTTGGATCCTGGGTCAATTCGGGTGGCAGTTTTGCCTTGAGGCCCTCGATCGCCGACGTTGCCGGAGCGTTCTCCGGCGGCTGCCCGTCTTCCGGCGCTGGCGGCGCGGTTGACTGGGCGTTGGCATCGACAGGCGGGGCGCCGTGCGGCTGCACGGCGGCTTCGCCCCGTTGCGCAACCGTGCCCGGCCGCCGCAACCGCTCGATGACCTCGGCTAACGCCGCGCCGGCTGTCTCTTTGATGCTGCCATCAAAGACAAGCTTCGGGTCATCGAGTGTTCCGCTCACCCCGACCGAGATCTTGCGGCCGGCCAGTGAGGCGATCACGGGACGGTCTTGCGGCAGCGCCGCCGGGATCGGCAACTCGAGTTTGAGGTCGAGCGAGTCATCATCGAGGCCCACCGATCCGCTGGAGTGAACGTCGAGCCGCAGGCCGGGCTGCTTCAGCGGCACGCCAAACTCGAGCCCCGTATGCCAGATGCGGCGATCCCCGAGTCGAAAGTCGACATTCGCCTCGTCGGCAAACCGCACCGTTGGCGGCGGTGGCAGCCGCAGCGGCGATTCCTGGAGCATCTTCACAGCCAGCGGGCCGGGCCCGAGATCGACGCGGTGCATCGCGAGCACGCCCGCGAGCGTGCCACCGGCCGGGTCGCCCACCGGGAGCGTGGCGGCGTTGAGCTGCAGTGAAAACTCGCCGCCGGTGCGGGTTGCATCGGCAAGCACGGGGGCGATGTAGGCCAGCACGCTCGACGCCACGCTCGGCTCGAGCCGAGCATGCGTGAGGAGTTGCACCGGCTCGATCGTCCACTCGCTGTGCCAGCCGCGTTGGGCCGGACCGAGTGTCGCCCGAATGTCGATCGGTTCGCTCACCCACGGTTCCGGTGCCCAGGGGCCGGCGATCCGCACACGGGCGTCGGTCACTTCCAGCCGCATGCTGACGAGGCTGCGGCGGCGGCCACCACCGGTCGGCGGTCCGACGGGCTGGGGCACGGGCTCGACAAACAGACGTTCGAAGTTGGAAGTGCGGTTGGCGTCGAAGAGGACATCGGCCCCGAGGCCGTCGACCAGCGTCCGGCCGAGGTCGCCGCCGGTGGCGAGGATCGAGGCGAATCCATTGCTGACTTCGATCCGGCGAATCTCCAGTGGCGGCTGGGAGCCGTCGTTGGGCATCACGCGAATGCCGTCGAGACGAATCGGCCCCAGCCAGCCGATGCGAACGCGGTCGAACGTCACTTCGGCGAGAAGCTCCGGAATCGCTCGGGCCACGACCCGCGACATCATGCCGGGGGTGGAGAGGTACCAGGGCACCGCGGCCACGAGCAGGATCACTGCCAGCAGGGCCGTCACCACGAGGGCCTTCACCTGGCTGGAGAACCAACGCCGCTTCGGGGCCGCTCCCGCCTGCTTTTCCGGCTCCTTCTTCATCGCCGCCACCCTCCGCGCACGGTTTCCAAAAATACGACAGGCCTCAACCTGTCTGATACGCTTCACGGTCGCGCATCGATCGCCGAATTCTACCGGCGGTGACTTCCCCGGAGAACCGTTGCCATGGTCTACAGCTCCACCGAGATGATCTATCTGGGGTTGAAGTTCTTCTTGTTTTTCAGCCTGGTGGGAGCGTTGGTCAAGGCGGAACCGATGCGAAACCAGATCTTCGCCCTCAGTTTGCTCTATACGGCCGGTTGTGCCTTCCTCAGCTATGTCTTCATGATTCTGCTCGGTGACACCGGCTCGTGGCAAAACAGTTGGCGGTCGTGGCAAATCTGGCTGGGGCTCACGTTCGTGCTGTCATGGCTCTATTTCAAATGCCTTGTGTGGTTTGAAGAGAGCAGCCTGTTTTGGGTCATCCTGATGCTCGGGGTGGCCGTGGTGTTCTTGTGACCCACCCATCTCGACGGCGAGGCAGCGACATGAGGTCCGGGAAACTTGCAACAATCCGCAGCCGCCCGTAGGATTCGCGAGTTGTCGTCTCACGGACACGCGGCATGTGCGGGCGTAGCTCAGTTGGTAGAGCGCTAGCTTCCCAAGCTGGATGTCGAGGGTTCGAGTCCCTTCGCCCGCTTTTCTCGCCACCGTTGAGGGGGCGGATGGTTTCTTGTCGATTCCTTCGTGCCGTTGTCTTGTTGCCTCGCCTCTCCGCAGTCTCTTCACGACGGCTGAACGGAAGATTCTCGACTCCAGCACCGGCAAGGCGCTGACCGCCGCCAGCGAGCGGCAGGTGAAAGATCTTCTCCAACAGTGCCGCACACTCCGGGACAAGTGGCGGGATCTCGTGGGTGCCCAAGCCCGTAGCGTGAAGCGGGGCAGCAGGCGGGTGACGGCCTCGAAAGTCACTGAGGCGACCCCGACGAATGAGCGCAGCCGCCAGAAGCACATGGTCTTCACGGACGTCGTGACTCACATCGAAGCGCATCTTGCCGGCATCACGGGCCAGTCGCGGGCCAAGGCGGCACCGGCGACGAAACCGGCCGCGAAGCAGGCAGCCGCCAAGAAGACCTCTGCGGTTTCGGCGTCGGCGGCTTCCGCCTCCCGGAGTTCTGCAGCAAAGACCTCGTCTGACAATCGTACGGATGCGGCAGCCCGCACGGCCGCATCCGGATCCACGGCGCGAGTTGTTTCCCGGAAGGCGCGGCAGGCAGGGGCCATCAAGGCGTTGGAATCGTCTGCTCTGTCGGGGCTGCGAACCACCAAATCTCAACAGCGGAAGGCATCGGCCGCACTCAAGGCGGAGCGGCTCAAGATCAAGGGGCTTACGACCCGCCGGGCAGGCCACACGAAGGCGCAGGGAGGGCGATCCCAGGCCCGTCGCGATGGCCGAAACGCCATGCGGTAAGCGTCGCCCCAACTGCCGTCACGATGCCGACTTGCGGGACCGCTCCGTCGCTCGGAATTCCCATGGTGGAATCGGGTTGGGCTGGGCCCACAGGCCGAGCCGCTGCGCTTTGGCCTGCTCCTGGGCGGTTGCGAGGGATGTGTCTTTTGAATAGGCGGCGTAGTGCCAGGCGTTGCCGGTGGCGATCATCTGCCGGTTGACGTCGACCCCATTCACGGAGAGGTGGGCGATCCACCGGCCATAGCGATCCTTTCCTTCGTCCTGGACTTCGACCGTTTTGCCAAAGACAAAATCGGCGAGGGAGTCTCGGGCGACCTGGCCGAAGTCCTGCCCCATCTCTGGCGCGTCCATCTCGGCGAGGCGGATCTTCTGCTGCTGGTTGTTTTCGTCGAGGCAGGTGACCGTGTCGCCGTCATACACCCCGACGACACGCCAGAGATGCGTGTTGGCCGAGCGACTGGCGGGAGACTGAAAAGGCGTTGAACTGGCCGACTGGACCGGCACCGGGGCCGCCGGCGATGCGGCTGCCATGGACGATGCAGTCGTCGGTGACGCCGCAGCCTGTTGGCCGACAGCCACCCCCGCCATCACCGCGGGAGCAGCAGCGGCGGCCCCAAAGCCGGGCGAGTTGTTGGACGTCGGGGCGGGAACCCATTGGGAGGGCGGCGAGGCGAGGGGTTGTCCGGTGGAGAATGCCGCCGGAGCCTGCTGCTGAAACCCGGGTGGTGGCTGGTAGGTGGAGGGGGGAGCCATGCCGGGTGCTGCCGGTGGCGGGCTGATCGCCGTGCCGCCGAGTTGTGGAGAGCCTGGTGGATACTGCCAGGCCTGAGGGCTGTAGCGGGCTGTCGTCGCGGGCGGGAGCGCGTACGCTGGCGGCGGGACACCCTGGGATTGGAAGGTCCAGCCGGGAACCGTACCGGCGGGCGGAACATATCCCGGTGCCTGTCTGCGGTTGACGGGCACCGGGGTCGCACCGGGAACGACGGGCACGGGAGGGCCGACGGGATAGGTGAACGTATACGTCGGTGCGAAATACCGCGTGAACGGTTTGCCGTCGGGGCCAATGCCTTGATACGGCACGGGCTGCGGTGTCCAACCGGAGGGGATGGCGCCCCCTGGGATGACTGCCGATGGCAAGGCGGGTGCCTGCCAATACGCAGGCGGGCCGGATGGGGCTGCGGTCGCGGTGCTTCCTGCGACGGGTGGCGACGTGGTTTGGGCCCCCGCCGGCCGATCGGCGGCGAACAGCACCAGCGTCAGCAGGGCCCCGACGGCGCGCAGGAGCCTCCGCCGCCTCCGGCGGCTCAAAGCCCGCTCCCCATGTCGGCATCCATGCCGCACGCAACGCCCTCCTGGCGAAACGATGGCGTTTGTAGCCAGATCCGCCGTAGGATGCGATCGGAATTTCTCCCGCGGGGTATCCATCCCGCGGAGGAGATTCCGCATGCCTTGCCGCGCCGGCGGGGGCTGGATGAACTCTGCGGATTGGATGCGTTTTCCTCATGTCCACGAGTGTCGCCGTGAGTCGGCCGCTGACCGTGTGCTGGCATGCCATCGTCGCGGCCGGAGCGGTTTTCCTGTCGGACGTCGTGGCTGGTGCCGGTGATCATGCCATCGCCCCCCTGGCCGCGGCGGCCCAGCGGGCTGGCCTCCGGGTGCTCGCCGGAACGCACCTGATGCTGGTCACCGATCGCCCCGCGCGGGACGGTGACGGCGTGGACGACCTGCCGCGGATGTTCGACGAGGCCTTCTCTGCCTGGTGTCGTCACTTTTGCATCGATCCACGAGACCACCAGGAGTGGCAGGCCTTCGGCTGTCTGGTGGTCGACCGCGAACGGTTTCGCGAGGCCGGCCTCCTGCCCGACAGCGTGCCGGACTTCAGCAACGGCTTCTGTGACCGCAACCGGCTCTGGATGATGGATCAGACCAACGCCGCCTATCGGCGGCACCTGCTGCTGCACGAGGGCGTGCACGCCTTCACGATCTCGCTGCGCGATCTCGACACACCTGCCTGGTATGCCGAGGGCATTGCGGAACTCTTGGCGACCCATCGACTCGAGCCTGTTGCCGATGGCATCCCGAGGTTGGTCGCCACCCCGATGCCTCACGCCACGGCGGACGTGGAGCAACTTGGCCGGATCGAGGCGATTCAGCGATTGCGGGAAGTCGACGAGATGCCGGGGCTCGACGACGTCTTCGCGTCGCATGGCACCGCCCACGGCGACATGAAACTCTACGCCTCGAGTTGGGCGGCCGTGGCTCTCCTCTCGTTGCATCCGCGGCATGCGGCGGCGTTTGCGACAGCGGAGCAGGGGCCTCTCGATCGTGACTTCACTGCGCGGCTGGCACGAAGCCCAGGATGGGGTGCCGCCGCCGTGGCCCGGGACTTCGATGCATTCACCGACGACATCGATTACGGCTACGACTTTTCCCGGTCGGCCATCGACTGGGCCGCAGGCGGGCCGCTCGAGGGTGTCCGCGAACTGCAGGTCGATGCCGGACGGGGCTGGCAAAACAGCGGCCTGCATCTCGAACGCGGTCAGCGGTATGCGATGCGGGCAACCGGCCGCGTCCAAGTAGCACACGCTTCAGCCAGTCGCCAGTCAGGGCAGGCGGCCGCCTGTCAGTTGCAGACCGAACCCGACGGCATCTCCATCGACTGGTATCGGGGACGGCCGATCGGCCGGCTTCTCGCTGGGCAGTGGGTTGAGCCTGACGACGCAGCAGACGGATCACGACCGCGGTTTGTCGTCATCGCCGCAGGGGCACGAGGGGAATTCGTCGCTCCCGTCGACGGGCCGCTCTTTTTCAAGCTGAACGAGTCGCCCGGCGATCTCGCCGACAACGAAGGAGCATTTCAGGTGACGGTCTCGTCGGCTCGGTAGTCCGTGTCCGTTTGCAAAAGCAGGTGATCTAGGACATCGTATGTCGTTTGCCAGCAGACGGTGACGTCGTACAACCATGGCTGGTGGTTTCGGTGGGCGTCGCCCAAGTGGAAAAACGCCGTGGGTGGCATTTTTCACTGGCAGGGAGAGACACCCGATGGATGCTGATGCCGTTCGCGCGATCTCGGAATTATCCGAGGAACAGGCCCATGCGTTAGTGGGTCTGCGCCGTGACGATCTTCCGCTCGATTCTCTCTCCTCGCTCTCCGCGGACGTTGCCCGAATTCTTGCACGCCAAGACGGGGGCCTCGCCCTCAACGGGCTCGTCTCACTCGCTGACGATGTCGCCGCGGCACTCGCTGCGCACGAAGGAGTGCTGTCGTTGGACGGCCTCACGACACTGACTCCATCTCTTGCCGAACGGCTCGCGAAGCACGAGTCTCTCCTGTATCTCGACGGGGTGACGGAGTTGTCGGAGGCTGCAGCGGCTGCCCTGGCGAAACACGCCGGTCCGATGCTTTCGTTGACATCGCTCTCCCAGTTCACGCTCGAGGTGGCCTGCGCATTGTCGCGGCATAGGGGGCGGGTTGACGTCGGCGAATTGACGATTCTGCCGTCGGCTGAGTGGGCCCGAGAAGCGGTGCGTCGGCATGGCGGCATGCTTGACCACGTCGACCATGTGTCCGTCGACGCCGCTCGGGAATTGGCATCCTTTCAGGGGCCGCTGTCGCTGAACGGCCTGACGTCAATCGCAGACGACGTCAGCGTGGAGCTGTCACGTCACCGCGGCCGTCTTTCGCTCAAAGCGCTGACGTCTCTTTCATCCGCGGCGGCACGAGCCCTTCATCACCATGAGGGAGGTCTCGTACTTGGCCACCTCCGCTGCCTCTACGATGGCAAGTGGGCACGGGCCATCGTGCAGAAGCGCGGCGGAAGGCTTGACCATGTGACGGACCTGTCGCCAGAAGCAGCCGCCGCACTGGCTACTCACGAAGGCTCCCTGTCGCTAAACGGCCTGATGGCTCCGTCCGAGGCCGTGCTGCGGGCGCTCATGGCCCACCGCTACACCCTTTCGCTTGGTTCTTGTCGCGAACTTTCGCCGTCCGTCGCCGCCATCTTGGCTTGCCATCAAGGATTGATTCTGACGCTCGACGGCCTGCGTCACGTCACGCCCGAGGTGGCCGACATCCTGGCTCGATACCCGGGAAGCCTTGCGTTGGGCGGCCTGGAGTCACTCGATCCGGATGTCGCTGCCGCGCTGGCAACGCACGGCCTCGGTCTCTCATTCGCCGGTCTGAAAGATATTTCGGTAGATGCGGCGGCTGCGCTTCGCCCACATAGGGGGATGCTTTACCTTGATGGGCTTCTGGCCCTTCCGGCGGAGACTGCGAAAGCGCTTGCCGGGCACGACGGCGTCATGCTTTCGTTTGGACGCATGACGGAACTATCCGACGAGGCGGCCGCCGCGCTGGGGAGGTATGGCGGTGTGCTTTCGCTGACCGGGCTCACGACGCTTTCCGAAGCCGCCGCCCAAGCATTGGCGGCCGGCGGTTCGAGGGTGGTTCTTCCAAGCCTCAAGCAGGTGTCACCCACCACTCAAGCCATTCTGCGGCAGAAAACGTAGGGCCGATTGGGATCCATGCACGATGCATGCGTCTCAGCCGTGGGCGACGAGTTCCTTGCCACGCACGGTAGGCAAGTCGCTCGTGCCCATCAGCCACGTGTCGATTGCGTGGGCGGCTTCACGACCTTCATTGATCGCCCACACCACCAGGCTCTGTCCGCGGCGACAGTCGCCGGCCGCAAATACACCCGCGACATTCGTGGCGTAACGACCGTACTCGGCAGCGAAGTTGGATCGCTTGTCGACATCGACGCCGAGTTGCCCGGCCACGGTCGGCTCCGGCCCCCCGAAGCCGAGCGCCATGAGCACCATCTGGCAGGGCCATTCCTGCTCACTCCCTTCGATCACCGTGAAGGGAGCACCGCCCGGCTGTGGCTTGCTCCAGTCGACCCGCACCGTTTTCACCGCCCGCAGGTTTCCGGCGTCGTCGCCGAGAAACTCGACCGTCTGCACGGAGAATTCCCGCGGGTCGCCGGGGAGTTGCTTGCCGGGCAGATGGTCGTAGTCGAACCGGGCGGCCGCCTCGACGTGACCGTAGTCCTGCCGCAGGATCCGCGGCCACTGCGGCCAGGGGTTGTTGGCGGCCCGCTCCAGCGGTGGCTGCGGCACGATCTCGAAGGTCACCAGCGACCGACAGCCGTGCCGCAATGAGGTGCCGATGCAGTCGGTGCCGGTGTCGCCGCCGCCGATGACGATCACGTCCTTGTCCTTGGCCGAAATGTAGTGGCGATCGGCATGATGCGAGTCGAGCAGGCTGCGGGTGTTTTGCGTCAGAAAGTCCATCGCGAAGTGGATGCCGACGAGATTTCGCCCCGGCGTCTTTGCGAAGAAGTCGTTGGGACGCGTCGAACCAACACAGAGCGCGATCGCGTCGAAATCCTCCCGCAGCCGCGCAGCCGGGAGATCCCTGCCGATCTCCACACCCGTCTTGAAGATCACTCCCTCGGCCGCCAGAAGGTCAACCCGCCGCTGCACGACCTTCTCCTTGTCGAGCTTCATGTTGGGGATGCCGTACATCAGCAGGCCACCGATCCGGTCGGCTCGTTCGAAGACCGTCACTTCATGGCCCGCCGTGTTGAGCTGGGCAGCGCAGGCCAAGCCTGCCGGGCCCGAGCCCACCACCGCCACCCGCTTGCCGGTGCGGCTGACCGGCGGCTGCGGCACGATCCAGCCCTCTTCCCAGCCGCGATCAATGATCGAGCACTCGATCTGTTTGATCGTGACCGGGGGTTCATGAATGCCCAGCACGCACGAGCCCTCGCAGGGTGCCGGGCAGACGCGGCCGGTGAACTCCGGAAAATTGTTCGTCGCATGGAGGCGGTCGAGCGCCTCCCGCCAGTGGCCGCGGTAGACGAGGTCGTTCCATTCCGGGATCAGGTTGTGGACCGGGCAGCCGGCGGCCATGTTCGCCATCAGGTCGCCCGTGTGGCAGAAGGGCACGCCGCAATCCATGCAGCGAGAGCCCTGCTGCTGTAGGTCGACGATCGGCAGGTCGACATGAAACTCGTTCCAGTCACCGATTCGCTTGGCCGGATCCCGCTCGGAAAAGGTTTTCCGATTCACGGTCATGAACCCACGGGGGTTGCCCATCGGATGTCTCCTCAGTGTGTTTGTGTTGATTGAAGTTTGAAGAACCGAGTCATTCAGGCCCCCGGGCTCGCGCCCGGGGCTTCCTGGGGTACAGCCCGGTCGCTATCGCCCGGGGGCTTCCTGGGGCACAACCCCGGTGGGTGCGCCCGGGGCTTCCTGGGGCACAGCACCGGCGGGTGCGAACGCGGCCGCCATCTCGGCGAGCGCCCGCTTGTAATCGCGGGGCATCACCTTCACGAACGACGGCAGCGACTCCGCCCACGTGTCGAGGATGCCTGCCGCGACGGTCGACCCC
>JBIKNV010000110.1:0-7736 GCA_044358475.1 Pirellulales bacterium
TGAAACCCGGAAGATCACATGCGCGAGGAGCGGAAGATGTCCGCCAGCAGCGATTCACACGGCTGGGTGCTGGAAGCAGTCGACCTCTATGAGCTGCCGCTGCAACGCTACGCCCGGCGGCTCGTGGGCGATTTCGATCTCGCCGCCGATGCGGTTCAGCACGCCTTTCTGAAACTCTGCGAACAGTCGCAGGCGACGCTCGAAGGCCGGGTGGCCCCCTGGCTCTTTCGCGTCTGCCGCAATAAGGCCCTCGACCACCTTCGCCACGCCGATCGGCAACGGCCACTCGGGAATCCTGCCGTGCCGTCGCTGGCCGGCCTTCAGCCACCTGTGACCGCGACCGACCCGGCGCGCGTCGTCGAGACGCACGATCTGGCTGCCCGGATCAGCGGGCTCGTCAAGGATCTGCCCGGCCCGCAGCGGGAGGCGATCGACCTCTGGTGCGAAGGCTTCACGCATAAGGAGATCGCTGGAATCACCGGGCGCACCGAGGGGCATATCCGTGTGCTCGTGCATCGCGGCCTTGCCACGCTGAGACGGCATCCATTCGTGGAGCCGCTGCTGACCGACCCACCCACCGCCACCGAACACGTCAGCGAGGGAAGATCATGAACACCGACGACATTCACTACGAGGGCCTGCGGGCCGATGCCCACAATCAGAGCGGTAACGAAGCATCTGAGCGGGAACTCGGCGAGGCGCTGATCACCGCGTATGCACTGGGCGAGCTCACTGCGGCCGAGACCGCAGTGGTTGAGCGCATGTTGGCCGACACGTCGGCAGCCGAGGCTCGCCGGCAGGTGGCGGAGGTGCGGGCCATTGCCGCGGCTCTGCGAAGCCGAGCTGATGCGTCTGGCCTCACGCGATCGACGGAGTTGCGGCGGACCGTGCTCGCCGCTGTCAGTCAGACCGAGCCATCGCCGCGTTCGACAGTCCGGCGGTCGATGACGGGGCAGAGCTGGCTCGTGCTCGCTGGTGCCCTCGCAGCCACGGTCCTTGTCGTTGTGACGCAGCCCGCCATCCGCGGCGTGCTGCCGGAGCCGAAGAAGTCGGCTCCGGAGCGGCTGATCGCTGATGCGCGGACTGCGGCCGCTCCAGCGCCCGCGGTCGATCACTCAGCCGAGATGGCGGCCCGCCGCCAGGCTGGTCAGGGGATTCAAGAAAAGGCCACTAGAGATATGACGGCCAGCGAGGCCCAGATGCCCCAGGCACCTCCCGCGCGGCCGGTAGCCGACGGGCAGCTCGCCGCCGGTGCGACGGTTCCGTCGGATGCGTTGGCCTCGAGAAACGCCGTCGCAAAGGCAAACGAGCAGTTCGGAAGGCCTGGTGACAAATCTCAGCTGCGTCTCGAGGCCGCCGCAGCCGCGCCCGCGGCCATGACGGAGGCCGGCAAGGCAGCGGCCCCGGGAATGGCGGATCGGTTCATCGAGCCCGGTAGATCGCCGCTGGGTGAAGGTTATGCGGCCTTCTCCGAGACCCGGCCGGTGTCGCCCAAGGATCAGCCGCTCTCGACATTTTCGATCGACGTCGACACGGCGTCGTACGCCAACGTGCGGCGGTTTCTCAACTCCGGCCGGCTGCCCCCCCGCGATGCGGTGCGGATCGAGGAGCTCGTCAACTATTTTCGCTACGAGTACCCGCAGCCCGAAGGCGACGTGCCCTTCTCCGTGATGGTCGATGCCGCCGAGTGCCCGTGGAATCGTGGGCACCGGCTCGTGCGGATCGGGCTGCAGGGCCGCGCGGTCGATCGTGATGCCCGGCCGGCAGGCAACCTCGTGTTTCTCATCGATGTCTCGGGCTCGATGCAGGCGGCCAACAAGCTGCCACTCGTCCAGCAGGCCCTCTCGATGCTCGTCGAGGAACTTTCCGAGAACGATCGCGTGTCGATCGTGACGTACGCCGGAAATGCCGGCCTCGTGCTGCCACCGACGACGGGTGACCAGAAGCAGACGATCCGAGCGGCGATCGAGTCACTCGCGGCCGGCGGATCGACCCACGGCAGCGCGGGGATCGCGCTGGCGTACGAGCAGGCCAGGGAGCACTTCGTGGAGAGGGGAGCCAACCGCGTGATTCTCGCCACCGACGGCGACCTGAACGTGGGCGTGACGAGCACGACGGCCCTCACCGACCTGATCAAGGAGAAGGCGAAGGGGGGTGTGTTTCTCACGGTGCTCGGCTTCGGCGACGGCAACCTGCAGGATGAGAAAATGGAGGCGATCGCCGACAAGGGCAACGGGATCTATGCCTACGTCGACGGCGTTCGCGAGGCGCGGAAGGTGCTCGTCGAACAGCTGACCGGGAGCACCGTGACGATCGCCAAGGATGTGAAGATCCAGGTGGAGTTCAATCCCGCCCAGGTGGCTTCGTATCGGCTGCTGGGTTACGAAAATCGGGCCCTGGCCGCCCGTGACTTCCGCGACGACACGAAGGACGCCGGCGAGATCGGGGCCGGGCACGGTGTGACCGCGCTGTATGAAATCGCGTTGGTGGACGAGACCGTGGCCGGCGGACCGGGGATCGAGCCGCTCAAGTATCAGCCGAGGCCCGAGCCGACGAGGCCAGCCCCCGAACCGGCGGCCGATCACCAACTGGAACTCGATCCGGCGGTGAACCGCGAACTGCTGACGGTGAAGCTTCGCTGGAAGCGGCCCGACGCGAGCGAAAGCACCGGGCTGGATGTGCCCTTGGTCGACCGCGGCCCTGCCTTCGACGGGGCACCGGCCGATCTGCGGTTTGCCGCGGCGGTGGCAGCCTATGGAATGATCCTGCGCGGCAGCGACCAGAAGGGAGAGGCGACGCTGCCGCTGGTGGCAAAGATCGCAGCCAGCGCGCTTGGCCGCGACGACGGGGGCTACCGGGCCGAGTTTCTCGATCTGGTCCGCAAGGCGGAATCGTTGGGGGCAAGCCTGCCCCAGTAAGCCGCAGGGCGCAAGCCGGCGGGCTCGCACGGCTGGAGGCCGTGCGTCGCAGGCGAGGGAAACCTTGGCTTTCCCTCCGCCTGCGCAAGCCCGCGGGCGCTGAAGCTAGTGCGCGAGCCACCGCTCGGCGTCGAGGGCCGACATGCAGCCGGTGCCGGCGGCCGAGATCGCCTGACGATAGTAATCGTCGGCCACGTCACCTGCGGCAAACACGCCTTCCACGCTCGTGTTGGTGCGGAAGTGCTTCGTCCACACGATGTACTTCTTCGCCGTCAGTTCCAGCTGGCCGTCGAGGAAGGCCGTGTTGGGCGTATGGCCGATCGCCAGGAACACGCCCGACACGTCGAGCTTTGTTTCCTTGCCCTTCTCGACGGTGCTCTCCAAGCGCACGCCGGTCACGCCATTGGCGTCGTCACCGAGCACCTCGGCGAGTGCGGAGTTGAAGTGGATCGTGATCTTGTCGTTGTCGAACGCCCGCTGGGCCATGATCTTCGAGGCGCGAAACGCATCACGCCGGTGAACGAGGTGCACCGTGCTGGCAAACTTCGTGAGGTAGGTGGCCTCCTCGATCGCCGAGTCACCGCCACCGACGACAACAAGCCCTTTGTTGCGAAACCGTGGCAGGGCACCGTCGCAGACGGCGCAGGCGCTCACGCCCCGATTCTTGAAGTGTTCCTCGCTCGGCAGGCCGAGCCAGTTGGCACTGGCACCGGTGGCCACGATCACTGCCTTGGCGAGCACGGGCTCGCCTTCCGACGGATAGAGGGTGAACGGCCGCTTCGAAAAGTCGACCTTCACGATATCGTCGGTGATGATCCGGGTGCCGAAGTTGACCGCCTGCTGCCGCATGAGCTCCATCAACTCGGGCCCCGTGACGCCGTGCCCCTCGTGTGGCGGCATCATCATCCGTCGGTCTTTGGGAAGAGCCGAGTCGAGGAACGCCCCCAGGTTGCCCGCCGGGAAGCCGGCGAAGTTTTCGACCTCGCTCGTCAGGGCCAGCTGGCCGAGAGGAAGCGTGCCGGCCATCCGGTTCTTCTCGGTGATCGCCCCCTCGAAGCAGAGCGGCCTGAGCTGGGCACGGGCGGCGTAGATGGAGGCCGACCAGCCGGCCGGTCCGCTGCCGATGATGACGAGGTGTTCTTCCGTAGGGGCCATGAAATATCGATCCTTTCGAGGGCTAAAGGGGAAGGAAGACGTGGAGTATAAACGGTGTCATCGGATTGCAGCAGAAGAAGCGAGACCCATGATGCGATCGTATCGAACCGACGTCGAATTCATGCTGCGGTGCATTGCCTTGCTCTGCCTGGCCGGCACCGCCCTGGCTGCCGAGGTTCCGGTGCTCGAACCTCCCGGTCACTGTGGCCCGCCGCATGGAGAGCACGCCGCGACGAACAGGGGCTTTACCGGCATCCCCAGCCTCGCGGTTGCTCCTCAGGGGAGGCTCTGGGCGACGTGGTATGCCGGAGTCACCCCGGCGGAAGACCTCAACAACTACGTCGTACTCGCCACGAGCGGCGACAACGGCACGACCTGGCAGGAAGTGCTCGTCATCGATCCCGATGCCGGTGGGCCGGTGCGGGCGTTTGATCCTCAGTTGTGGGTCGCGCCGGACGGTCGGCTGTTTTTCTTCTGGGCCCAAATGAATAAGAGCCGCCACGATGTCGAGCTCGGCGTCTGGTGCATTGAGACATCGGATCCCAGCGTCGCGAAGCCCACGTGGTCACCACCGCGGAGAATCGCCGACGGTGTGATGATGGGCAAGCCCGTCGTCCTCTCGACCGGCGAATGGGTGTTGCCGATCTCCCGCTGGCGGACGCACGACGAAAGCGCCCAGATTGTCGTCTCCACCGACGCTGGCAAGACGTGGATGCGGCGCGGTGGCTGCAATGTGCCGCAGGATGTCCGTCAGTTCGACGAACACATGTTTGTCGAACGTAGTGACGGCTCGCTCTGGGTGCTTGTGCGAACCACCTATGGCATCGGCGAAAGCGTTTCTACCGACCGCGGCCAGACCTGGCCGGAACTCACACCGTCGGCGATCCCCCACACACCAGCGCGGTTCTTCATCCGGCGGCTCGACTCCGGCAGCCTTCTGCTGGTCAAGCATGGTCCGCTCGACACCACATCCGGCCGTTCACATCTGACCGCCTATCTCTCCAAAGACGACGGCAAGACCTGGAGTGGCGGGCTGTCGCTCGATGAGCGACGGGGGGTGTCGTATCCCGACGGCCAACAGACGCCTGATGGCCTCATTCGCATCATCTATGACTACGACCGCGTCGGCGACCGTGAAATCCTCATGGCGACCTTCCGCGAAGAAGATGTGGCTGCCGGACGGCCTGTCAGTGAGGCCGTGCGGCTTCGCCAGCGTGTGAGCAAGTCCACCGGCGGTCGGGAAAAGCCACGAAAGCCGAGTGAGCCGCCGCCGAACAAGGGGACGGCTGCCACGAAAGCCCCCCGACGTGCCTGGGAGTCTGCGTCGGATGGCATGAAGAGCGACTGGCAGCGACAGCGCGACTCTCTCCGGCATATCGATCTTTCCAACGACGTGCAGCGGCAGATCGTGATCGCACGTGGCTCAGCGGAGGCGGACGGCTATCACGCCCATCCCACCACAACGCTTCTCGCCGATGGCACAACGATGTTCTGCGTGTGGAACATCGGCCACGGCGGTCACGCGGGGCCGATGGCCCGCAGCGACAATGGCGGGCGGGTTTGGTCGCGAGTCGATGACACGTTGCCGCCCAACTACGTCAACTTCAAGAACTGCCCGAGCATCTATCGACTCACCGACCCACAGGGGAAGGAGCGACTGTGGGTCTTCGCTGCGCGCACGCTTACCGACCGGGAATCCCCCAGGGATAGTGTGGATCGTCAGCAGGGATTCATGCCACGAATCATGAGCGACGATGATGGCCGGTCGTGGCGGGAACTCCCTCCCCTCGGGGGCCGAATCGCCAAGGACGACCCTTTTCGCTGCATCATGACATTCTCGAGCATCGTGCGGCTGAAGGACGGGTCATCGCTCGGTATGTTTCATCGGGGTGAGGGCATCGGGGAAGAGGGCACGCTTCAGGTACTCCAATCGGTCACCCGTGATGGCGGCTTCAACTGGTCGAAGCCCGTGATGGCCTGTGATGGTGCAACGCTCGACGGGAAGCACCCCTGTGAGCCCTTCGTCTTTCGTGCCCCGGACGGTGAGGAACTCTGCTGCATCATGCGGGAAAACCGACGCACTGGCACGAGCCTCATGATGTTCAGCCGCGACGAGGCCACGACATGGTCACGGGCCGAGGACACGCCGTGGGGGCTCTCTGGAGATCGTCATCACGGCACCGTGCTTCCCGATGGCCGCCTCATGATCGTGTTTCGCAATGCCTCTCCCCTTTCCAAGGACAAGGCGGGGTTCATCGCCTGGGTCGGCACCTATGACGACATCAAGCGGGGAAGGCCCGGTCAGTATCGCATCAGCCTGTTGAAAACCTCAAAAGACGGCTTTTACCCCGGCCTTCATCTCCTCCCTGATGGAACGATCGTCGCCACGACCTACACGAACTTTTGCCAGGAGGATGTCGGCTGCTCGATCGTCAGTGTGCGGTTCACGATGGCCGAGATTGATGCGATCGCCGCGTCGCGGTGACCCACGGCTTCTCTGGCCTTGTGGGGGGTGGATGCCCCGTCAACGACCGTCGATTTGCAGAGAGAAGGCCGCCGACTCTAATTCTCTGGACGGCAAATCCTTTCTTCAAAAAGGCGGTTCTCGGGATGCTCGTCTTCGCAATCGTTCTCGGTGCGGCCGTGCTATTGTTGGCGGGCTACACCACCTACGGCCGGTGGCTGGCGACCCGGATCTTCCGGCTCGACGCCTCCACCCCGATGCCCAGCTCTGAGTTGCGCGACGACGTCGATTACGTGCCGACGCCGCGAGCGATCGTCTTCGGCCACCACTTCACGAGCATTGCCGGTACCGGGCCGATCGTCGGACCGGCACTGGCGATCATGTGGGGCTGGATGCCGGCGCTGGTGTGGGTGCTCATTGGATCGATCTTCGTCGGAGCCATGCACGACATGGCGGCGCTCGTCGTGAGTTGCCGTAACCGCGGGATGACGATCGGCGAGGTGGCCGGCCGTTTGTCTGGCGGAAGAAATGGGAGCGGTGCTGGGAGCAGGTTCGCTACTGCAGCGACCGCTGCCGGATGCGCGGCGTGCGAACGGTGGACACGGCATGCGATCGCTGACACGGGCCGAGGTACGGACCGGCTTGAGCCCGGGAATCACCGGAGATTGTGAATGAGCAGGTGGCCGCCGCCGTCGGGGACGTGGTAGAAGGCGAAGGCGAAGATCGCGTAGGTGGCCAACAACAGTACGCCTTCCATCCAGGTTACCTTGCCGTCGGTGATCAGTTCGCGGGCTACGACGACGGCGATCACGATGGCGACCACTTCGATCATCGAAAATGCGAGATCCATAGGCTCACCGACGAGCGGCCCGAGCAGGACCAACAGCGGCGCGACGAGGAGCACCATCTGGATCGTCGAACCCACCGTCACGGCGAGCACGAGTTCCTGCCGGCCCGATCGGGCGAAGCGAATCGCGGTGAGAATCTCTCCGCAGCCGCCGACGCCTCCGAGCAGGACGACGCCGCTGAACACGTCAGAGAGCCCGAGCGTCTGTGCCATCGGCTGTAGCGACTCTGTCAGGATGTCGCTGACGACGGCCAGCGCCGCGGCGGCCAAGCCGAGTTGCAGGAGGGTCCGTGCCAGAGGCACCTCCACGTTGCCCTCGTCCACCAGGTCGGTTGTGGCCACTCCTGCAAAC
>JBIKNV010000414.1:0-3196 GCA_044358475.1 Pirellulales bacterium
TTCGCGTGACAACTCCCGCGACGTCTCGGGTACGCCGACCTGAAAGACGGCCGGCACGATGAAACAGAAACTACAAAGCAGGAGCATCGAGGCGTTGGTGCGGAGGTGTTCCCGGTCAAATCGTCGGGTGCCATATTTCACGCCACCGATCACCAGCGCGCACCCGAGCCCGACGAGCAGATTTACGAGAATCGAGCCGGTGAGCGAGGCCTTGACGACGGTCCCCAGTCCATTCGTGAGCCCGGCCAGCCCAATGATGAGTTCCGGTGCGTTGGCCAGCGTGGCATTGAGGAGTCCGCCGATCGTGGGGCCGAGTCGGCTCGCGAGCCGCTCCGTCGCCCCGCCCATCAGGTCGACCAACGGCAGGATGGCAACCAAAGCAGTAGTGAATACCAGCGACGGGGCGGCATCGCTCCAGTGGAGCAGCACGGTCGCCGGCACACACAACAGCAGCCACTTCATGGATCGTTACTGGAGTTGCCGATCGAGAAAGACCCAACCCAGGGCATCCATGAAAGCCCGCTGCCGATTGTCGGCAGCACCACCGTGCCCCCCTTCGATGTTTTCATAATACAGCACATCCTTGCCCTGCTCCTTCAGCAGGGCCGTCATCTTGCGGGCGTGGCCCGGATGCACGCGGTCGTCGCGGGTGGAAGTCGTGATTAAGAGCGACGGATAGCGTTGTACGCGATCGATGTTGTGATACGGTGAGAAACCACGGATGAACGTCCATTCCTCGGGACGATCGGGGTTGCCGTATTCCCCCATCCAGCTGGCACCGGCCAGAAGCATGTGAAACCGCCGCATGTCGAGCAGCGGCACCTGACAGACGATCGCACCGAACAGATCGGGCCGCATGGCATACATGTTGCCCACGAGGAGGCCGCCATTGCTGCCCCCTTTCGCACCGAGATGCTTCGGTGAGGTCACCTTCCGCCGCACGAGGTCGTCGGCGACGGCGATGAAGTCTTCATAGGCCCGCGGCCGCTTCTCCTTGAGCGCCGCCTGGTGCCACCGTGGCCCGAATTCGCCGCCGCCACGGATGTTGGCGATGACGTACACATGGCCCTGCTCGAGCCAGGCCGCCCCGGCCGTTGGGCTGTAGCCTGGCAGCAGCGGGATCTCGAACCCGCCGTATCCGTAGAGGATCGTCGGTGTCGAGCCATCGAGCGGCAGATCCCGGGGGCCGATCTGAAAGTAGGGAATTCGCGTGCCGTCTTTCGAGGTGGCCTCGTGCTGGCGTACGGCCAGGCCGTCGGCTGCGAAAAAGGCCGGAGACTGCTTCAGCTTCTCAATGTCGTCCGTGCCTGCCCTCCCGAGGAACAGTGTCGAGGGCTGCAAGGCGGTCGCCGTAACGAGAAACACGTCGTCGCTCTCGAGGTCGTCGACGGGGATCACGCTGGCCGTGCCGATGTCGGGCACCCCGGAGAGCGGCTCGCGATGCCAGTCGCCATCGCGAAACGACAGCGCGAAGAGCCGATTCCGCACATTGTCGAGCGTGGTGATGAGGACGTGGTTGCGGGTGGTGGAGAAGGCCGCCAGCGATGTCCGCTCGGTGGGCTCGAAGAGCATGTGGAACGTGCGGTCGCCGGCGAGGAACCGCTCGAAGTCGGCTGCCAGCAAGCTACCAGCCCGATAGGTACGGCCCGCGATATTCCAGTCGCTGCGAAGCTCCAAGAGCAACCACTCGCGATGGATGGCGGCGTTGGCATCTTCGGGCTTCTCGACCTTCACGAGCCGGCCCTCCCGCCGGAGGAAGAAGTCGCTGGTGTAGAACGTCTTCTGCCGTAGAAAAAAATCACGTTCGAAGCCGGGCGTGAGATCCCGGAAGCCGGTCACGCTCATGTCATCGGCTTCCCCCTCGAAGACGAGCGGTGCCTCGGCCAACGGTGTCCCCCGCCTCCACTGGCGAACGGTTCGCGGGTAGCCCGACGTGGTGAGTGAGCCCGGGCCGAAATCGGTCGCCACGAAAAGATTATTCTCATCACGCCACGCCACGCGGCTCTTCGCCTCCGGCAGTGTGAATCCGTCGGCGACGAACGCTTTTGCTGCGAGGTCAAACTCGCGCACCACGTCGGCATCGGCACCGCCGCGGGAGAGCGACACGAGGCACAGCCGCCCTTCGGGCTCGAGCACCGTCGCGCCGTGCCAGACCCAGTTTTCGCCTTCCGCGGCGGCCAGGGCGTCGAGGTCGAGCACCGTCTCCCAGGCCGGCTCAGGCTTCCGGTATTCCTCGAGCGTGGTGCGTCGCCAGAGGCCCTTCGGGTTCGCGGCGTCTCGCCAGAAGTTGGAGAAGCGATCGCCTATTTTCGACACCATCGGGATCCGCTCCTGGGAGTCGAGGATCGCGAGCAGCCGGGCCTCGAGGTTTGTGAAGGCCTCTGTTTCTGCCAGTGCTGTCGTGCACTCGGCATTCCGCTCCCGCACCCATTCCAGCTGCTTGTCTCCCGTCACGTCCTCCAGCCAGAGGTAGGGGTCGGGAGGGCTATCGCTGACGTCGGCGGCGTGGGGGTGAGGCATGGCGAACAACAGGCTCCCGAGAAGGCAGACGCAGAATCTTTTCATGTGCTTGTGGGCTCTCGGGTGACGCGGCGAGGGGTTGCCCGTGCCATCTCGCCGGACGTTCGCTGCGGCCCTCCAGGCCTTCGCTCACTCGGAGGAAACCTCGCTTTCGCCATCCTGGCTGCGCTCGGTTTCCTACGCCGGCTCCATGGCACGGGCAACCCCTCGCTGAACCTTCCGACACGGCCCGCCTGGAGGGCGGGATTCCAAGCGCGAACGGACGTTCGCCAAGAAAAGCGAGGGCAGGATGCCGAGCTTTTCGTGCAGCCAGCCGCAGGGCGCAAGCCCGCGGGATGACGCGCCATCCAACGCCGCTGCAGTCCACCGGGCTTGCGCCCGGTGCTTCCCGTGTAGGGTACGCTGCCCGCCTGGACGGTATTCCTCTCCGTCATGTCCGTACCTGGCCGGTGCCCGTCACGACGAATTTGTAGGTGGTGAGTTCCTTCGTGCCGCAGGGGCCGCGGGCGTGGAGCTTGTCGGTCGAGATGCCGATCTCGGCGCCGAGGCCGAGTTCGCCGCCATCGTTGAACCGGGTGCTCGCATTCACCATCACCGCCGCCGTGTCCACCCGGGCCGTGAACCGGTCGGCTGCTGTTGGGTCGGCCGTGACGATCGCGTCGGTGTGGCGTGAACC
>JBIKNV010000425.1:0-3090 GCA_044358475.1 Pirellulales bacterium
CGGCACGAGCAAGACGTTCCTGTTTGCCGAAACAACTTCCAACGGCCGCTGCAACGGGCCCGACCAGGGCTGGGCCTGGCGAGATTGGGCGATGGTCGGCCTCGATCCCAGTGAGGGCGGCATCAACAGGTGGGTTTCTTTCGCCGATCAATCCTGGTCCGTCTGCTTCGGCGGAGCTTACGTGGTCGGCAGGCTCGGAAACTTTGGTCGGGTGGGAAGCCTGCACCCCGGCGGCGCGAACTTCGTGCAGGCCGATGCGTCGGTGCGATTCGTGTCGGAAAATGCGCCGTCGACGCTGCTCGACCAACTGTCGAAGATGCGGGACGGCCGGACGCCGCAACTGGACAACTGACCGGCCGCCGCCGCCCGTGCGTTGCCGCGCGGCAGTGACTTCCAACCGTGGCGATCGATTGGCGATGGCTCGAGGAGACGCTTCCGATGAACTCGTGTGTTTCGTCGTGGCGACGTGAAAGCCGCGTTCCGCGGCAGGACCGACTCAGCCCGGCCCGATGGCACGGCCTTGCGCCGGCCGTCGCGGCCATCGCGCTCGCGGCGGGGTGTGGGCGATCCGACGGCCTCGTGCCCGTCGGCGGCACGGTGAAGCTCGATGGTGCGTCTCTCTCCGGGGCGTTGGTGACGTTCCACGCGGAGCCCGGCGTCCGCGGCAACGGCGGTTCTGCGATGACCGACGCCGCCGGGCGGTTCACGCTGCTCTCTCCCCAGGGCCGCCAGGGCATCTTTCCCGGCGAGTATCGGATCACCGTCTCCTGCCGCAAGCCGACCGCCGAGGCCGAACGGCAGGTCGCCGAAATGATATCCGCCGGCCTGACTCCGGCACTGAGCGCCGCCAACTTCCAGGAGGCTCTGCCCACCGCATACACGAGCCCGGATCGCACGACGCTCAAGCAGACAATCGGGGCGGCCGGCGGCACCGTTGACCTCGATCTTGATTCCTCAACCGCCAAGAAGACCCCGCCACAGCCACGCAAATGACGCGCGTTCACGCCCGCCAGAAGCCCGGCCCTGCAGGATATTTTCCCGGCTGATGTCCTCGTCGAGCTCCGGCCAAGTTGGGCGACGGAGTCGTCATGGCGTGATTCCCGGGTAGTGGAGGCCGCTAGTTCGGGACGGGCGGCGGCAGCCGGCAGGACTGCCAGGCGAGGAACCGCCAGCGGCCCTCCTCGAGCCGCCAGACGGCGAGGAACGAGAGCAGGTTGTCGAGCGAGGCGTCGGGGGTGACCGCCCGGATGCGGACGCGGCCGGTCATGAGGGCGATGCCGGTGGCGGGGAAGCTGAACTCGCGGTCCTCGTAGTCGATGCCGACGTAATTCGTCTTGCCGGACGTGAGTACGTCGATGAACGAGGGCTTCGTGTCGACCACACCGGTCGAGTGGGCGTAGTGCAGGTCGGGAGAGAAGATTTGTTCGAGCGCCTCCGCGGTCGGCTTCTTGAAGGCCGCCACGCGGGCGTCGTCGGCCGCGATCACGGCCGCGAGATCCGCAGGCTTTTCGAGCCGGTTCACCACCTGCCTGAGCGATACCTTTCCCGACACGTTTCGTCCGGCCACCACGTCCTCCTCGCGGAACGTCGCCAGCAGGATTTCTCCCGTGCCCTGGCGGTCGCGGTCGTAGGTGATCCAGACGAGGCCGTTCTTGTCCTGTACGCCGTCGGGGTAGGAGACGCCGCCTGGAACTCCGTTGGGAAAGGTTTCTCCACCCCGCTCGTCGAGAAGCAGCCCTTCATTCCATGTGACACCATCATCGGTGGAAACCCGCGCGGTGAGGTGACTGCGGCCCGTGAATTTGTAATGGTTGACCAACAGCAGATTGCCCGAGGAGAGCCGACGGATGAAGAAGCGGGAGTGCGGCGTGGCGATCGTGGTGGGCTTGGCCTCCGTCCAGGTGCGGCCCTTGTCGGCGGAATGGCTTTCCCACAGCACCTTGCCCGTGCGAATGAGCATCCACAGCCTGCCGTCCCGCAGTTCCACGATCATATTCTCCAACCCCGCCGCGGGTGTCTTGACAGCGCCGTGGAGTTCCCAGGTCTTTCCTTCGTCGGTGGAGACGCCCACTCCCTGAACCTGCCCGGGATCGAAACCAGCCCAGCCCGCCAGTGGCTGCAGCGCGTGGGTGACCGGCATGATCCACTCCCCGGTCGACAGGACCGTCGGCTTGTTCATGCGGAAGCAGAAGGGCCTGTCAAAGCCCACCCGAAACTCGTTGCCCCACACCGGTGAATCCGCATCCGGGTCTTCACAGATTCGCGCATACACACCGTGCCGTGTGCTGTCCTTCACGCTGCGGTTGAAGAGATACCAGAGGCGTCCACGCGGATCGATCCAAAGGCACGGGTCGTAGCAACGAGTGCCATCGCTCAGCGGCAAGGCCAGCGCCTGCGGTGCGGAGAACGTCTTGGCGTCATCGTCGCTGGAGGAAACCACAACCGTGTTCTTCGGGGTGGGCTCCTTCGGCCCGCCAGTGAACCACGAGACGTACACGCGACCCTTTCCCGTGCGCTCGACGCCGGGGATACCCTGCCAGAGCCGCCTCGCGGGATCGAACGCTCTCGTGTCGGCGGGCTGGGCCGCCTGCTGCGCCGTCGCCGTTGGTGCAGCCGGCGACGGTGGCGGACCGGCCGCCGGAGATCGTGGCTCCCCACCAAGGGTGAAGGAAACGGCCATCAGGCCCAGAAACATGGTTTGGAGACTGCGGCGGCGGATGGCTGAGAGCTGAAGCATCGAAAACCTCTTGGTCACATGGTGTCGATCCGGTGTTACGAGCCGCGCAACGGCATCTGGCGGACGCAGCTCTTTTCTTTCACGTTGACGGTTCGACCGGTAGCGGCCTTCGTCGCACCTGCTCGTTCTTAACGGTCACCAAATGACCGTCTATACCCGACTCGATTCGAGGCCAGATTCGCCGAAACGCGTCCAACAGTTGTCCGCCGGCCCCGCGCAACCGCAGGGAGAGAACGCCGGGATGCGGCAGAGAGGCTGACTGCACCAGTCGGCCGATGTCGCGATCGAACGTCATCAGAATCCTTTTTTTCACGGCGGCTGATGACGATCAGTTCGGCGTCGGCCGCTTCCGC
>JBIKNV010000426.1:0-3087 GCA_044358475.1 Pirellulales bacterium
TCTGCCCGATCTGCTCCTCGAACTCGTCGTGAATCGCGTCCCGCTCGGCCTCGCGAATCTTTTGGATGATCACCTGCTTGGCAGTTTGCGCACCGATGCGTCCGGAGAGTTCCTGGGTGTCGATTTCGACACCGTCGTGGGTCCCGCTCAGGCGGCCATCCTGGCGATCGATCTGGATCGTGATATTGGCACCCTCACCGTACTGACGGACCAGAGCGGTCACCAATGCAGCCTCAATCGCCTGAAAGACGATCTCCTTATCGATGTTCTTGTCGCGATGGATGGCGTCGACGATACGAAGAATTTCGTCTGGCTTCATGGAATTCTCGGACGCCGTTTCCGGCGTGGCTGTTCGGCACCTGCGTGTTTCGGGCGATGCGCATCCCATGGAATGGCAGTGCCGGAACAGGCGACGCCAATCCCATCATGGGCGCCGAAACACCCTCCCAAAACACAAGATCTCCCAAAAACAAGATCTTTGTGCAGGATGTTTGGAACAGTATCCGCGAACCAGCAGCCTCTGCCATCAACAGTTAACGCAACTTGGAAAAGGTACGGTGCCGGCTGCGGACTGTCAAGGAGCGGCGGCAGTTGGGCAGCGGGGACAGAGTCGCGATCAGCTGGCTTTCCAGCCCCGAATCACGACCGAACCAGCCTGTCCCTGCGGCGTGACGGCAGACGAAATGAACACCTCGCCCGGGGCATCACCACGTCGGGCCGGCCGCACCGGGCACTCGGGATCGGCGGTTTCGTAGTTGAGCAGCGGAAACAGTTCGCCACGCTGCATGGCCAGCAGGCTCCCAATGCACTCCACGATCCCGCTTCCCGCTCCGAGGTTGCCGAAATGGCTCTTCGCCGCCACTGTCGGTATCGAGGCCGCTGCATCGGCAAACACAGCGCCGATCGCGGCGGCCTCATCGCGATCGCCACCCACGGTGCTCAGTCCCTGGGCATGGATGTGGCCGACCGCCTCAGCCGCCAGGCCGGCTCCGGCGAGCGCCTGACGCATGACCAGCGTGAATGCCTCACGTCGGGTGCCTGGACGATCCGGTCTTGTGGCCGAACGGGCAGCGTGGCCAATCACCTCACCGTAGATGCGGGCACCGCGGCTGCGGGCATGCTCGAGTTCCTCCAGCACGAGCACCGCCGCCCCCTCGCCTAGCACCATCCCGGTACGGCCCTTGTCGAACGGCCGGCTCCAGGCATGGGGCGACGTGGGGCTGATGCCGCCCGTGGCGACCTGCTCGTTTTGCAGGGCGTGCACGGTCTTCATGGGGTGTACGCGAGTGCCCGTCGATCCGGCCAGCATGATGTCGGCGGCTCCCCGCTGGATCGTCATCATCGCCTCGCCGATGGCGAGGTGGCCGCTAGCTTCACGAATGGTAATCGAGTTGCTCGGTCCCCGCAGATCGTTGTAGATCGCAATGTGGGAGGCGGGCATGTTGGGCAGATACTTGAGCAGCCAGAGCGGGTTGAGCAACGGAAGGCCGCGGTCCGCCCACTGCCCAAACGAAAATCGCCCATCCGTATCGCGGCATGCGGCCACGCTCGCCGTAAAGTCCTCCGGCAACGTGAGCATGTAATCCGAGCCAAAGACGCAGCCAAACCGTTCCGGTTCGTGGGCCTCCGGCGCGAAGCCACCGTCGTGGAGGGCTCGCTGTGCCGCCGCAACCGCCATCTGGCTTTCGCGGCACATGACCTTCAGCCCCTTGCGGATCGCCTTCTTGCACTCGGCCGCCAGCATGCCGAAATCGTCAATGTTGCCCGTGAAGCAGCGGGCCTCGGCGGCGTGGGTCAACGGCAGCCCGGAGCAGGGGAACGACTCGATCGGGACCACTCCGCTGCGGCCCTCGACGAGACCCGCCCACAGATCGTCCAGCGCCAGGCCCAGCGGCGATACCAATCCCATCCCGGTGACGACGATACGACGTTCTGCTGGTTGGCTCACTGGCTGACTCATCAAAGGCTTCCTGAAACTCCACACGGGAAACAGATTCGGGCCGCGATCCTAGCATGAAGTCACGAACCGTCGGCCAGACGCGGCTCCACCACGACGAGCACATCGGTCCGCTTGGCATCGGTGAGCAACGCCGCGGTGGAGGAGGCATTCTGACCGGGAACTGGCCAGGGCACCAAGCCCAGACCGACCACAAGGCATTGGCTGGCCGGCCACCGAAACCGTTCGCCGATCCGCACGGCCGACATCTGCGGCACCTCGATCTGGACACGCTGGCGATCGGCAGTTGGCACGGTCACCGTCACGGCTGCCATCCGCTCGATCTGGTCAATCCGGCAGCGAATCACCGCCTCGACCGCCATACGGTCGGTGGTGATCAACGGGTGCACGTCGAGTTCGAACCCCTCGCCGCAGCTGGCGTCGAGCCGCTGCCAGCCCGGCCACGCGTCGGGCCGCACGGCCACATCCTTCACATACGGCCGCGTCCGTCCCCCAGCCAGAACAGTCGGCACGCCGTTGGCGGCCAACGTTGCGCCCGTGGGAAGCTCCTGACAATCGCCTCGCGCCTTCAACGTCCCTACCAGCATCGCCGCCGCCTCTCGTGAGAGGATCCAGGCATGGACGCCCGGGGTCGCTGCCGCGATCGGCTGCATCGCAGGCCCCGCGTCAGCCCGCCACGCCGGACTCCCAATCCCCAGCACCCGTACCGAAAATCGATGGGGCGCCTTGGCATCGACCGTGAATCGCTTCACGACGTCGGCCACACGAGTCTGCATCTCCGCGGTATGAAACACCCGCAACGCCGCATCCGACGTCGTGAGTGAGGCGACCGTATCACCGTGCCACGCCTCGTAGCCGGTCTCCTGGAGCACCCAGTCGACGACATGCTTCTGGCTCCCCGGTCCGGCCACCTGGACAAACGGTTCGATGTCATAGGTCTGCCAGACCTGCCCCGCATCCGCCGGCAACTGCGCCGCCAGTTTCACCACGGGCAGGAAGATCAGCACCAGCCAGAGGAGGATCGAACGAGAACAGTGCATCACAGCGACCTCTCGAGACAGGCGATACCCGCGACGTGGATTGCCTTGTCTTCTTTACTGGGGAGCCGAGGGCGGGTGAAGTCGAGGCGA
>JBIKNV010000427.1:0-3082 GCA_044358475.1 Pirellulales bacterium
CTCGCGGTGGCCGAGGGCCGGTTTCAGCCTGTGTTTCTGCTGCCCAGCGGTGCAGAACGCTATTTCCCCGGCGGCGGCTATGAGTCGATCCCCGTTTCGCCTTGGAACAAAGAGGCCCTTCGCCGTCTCTACCGGCCGCTCGTCCAGCCGCTGCTCCTCGCGATGCGGCCTGTCCAGCGGGTGGCGCTCTGGCACGTCACGAGCCAGATGTCGAAATATCTGCCGCTCGACGCCCGGGTTCCTGTCGTGCTGACGATCCACGACCTCAACTTCCTGCACGAATCGCCCGCCGATGGCCGCTCGGAAGAGATCGACCGCAAGCTGGCCGATATTCAGCGGAAGGTGAACCGCGCGGTCGCGATCGTGGCGGATTCGGCCTATGTCGCCGACGATGTTGCCCGGCACGTCGAGCTGGGTGGCCGCCCGGTGCACGTCGTGCCCCTGGCCGTGTCGACGCCGCCGGCAGCATCCGACACACGGCCGGACTTCGTGCCGGCGGGTCCATTTCTGCTGTCGATCGGCAACTGCCTGCCGCACAAGAATTTTCATGCCCTGTTCGGACTGCTGGAACAATTGCCCGACATGCGGTTGGTGATCGCCGGCAAGAAGACGACACCGTACGGGGAATTCCTCGAGCGGGAAGTGGCCAAGCGCGGGCTGGCTGGCCGGGTGATCCTGCCAGGCGAGGTGTCGGACGGCGACCGCCAGTGGCTCTACGAGCAATGCGAGGCGTTTTTGTTTCCGTCGCTCACCGAGGGGTTTGGCTTTCCCGTGCTCGAGGCGATGCAGTGTGGCAAGCCGGTGTTCCTGTCACGGCGGACGAGCCTGCCCGAAATTGCTGGCGACATGGGCTTTTATTTTGATCGCTATGAGCCGGCGGAGCTGGCGGCGGTGTATCGGGACGGCCTGACCCGCTGCCGCGCCGATGCAGCCTTCGCGCCGCGGCTGAAGGCCCACGCCGCCGGCTTTTCCTGGGCGGCCACGGCCCGCGGGTATGCCGAGGTGTATGCCGGCGTTCTGGGCAGGTAGCAGCCGGTGTGGCCATGGATGGCGTTTTCGACAGCCAGCGAGGGCACCGCAAACTGACGTTTCGTCGTTCCGATCGCCCTGCTACCGTCCCCGGCCTCGCGAAAATGGGTCGACCGTTCCGCTTCCCTCGTGGTTGCGGAATGTCGGCGTAGCAAAGCGTCACTTTCAGGGAGCATCATCGATGCAGCGGCGTGCCTTGGTCACGGGTGTCACGGGTCAGGACGGTTCCTACCTCGCGGAGCTCCTGCTCTCGAAGGGGTATGAGGTGCATGGCCTGCGGCGACGGTCCAGCACGTTTGGCACGCAGCGGATCGAGCACTTGATCTTCGGCGACAAGCCCCAACTGCACCTGCACTACGGCGACCTGTCGGACGGCAACGGCCTTGTCCGGTTGATCCGAGAGATCCGTCCACAGGAGGTCTACAATCTCGCCGCCCAGAGCCATGTGCGCGTGAGCTTCGACCAGCCCGCCTATACCGCCGACGTTACCGCGGTGGGCACGCTCCGCCTGCTCGAGGCGATTCGTGACGTGCAAGACGACACGGGCGAGCAGATTCGCTTCTATCAGGCCTCCAGCTCGGAGATGTACGGCAAGGTGGTCGAAACGCCGCAGAAGGAGTCGACGCCGTTCTACCCGCGGAGTCCTTATGGAGTGGCGAAGCTCTACGGTCACTGGATCACCGTCAACTACCGTGAGAGCTACGGCATGCACGCCTCCTGCGGCATTCTCTTCAACCATGAGAGTCCGCGCCGCGGCGAGACGTTCGTGACCCGCAAGATCACCCGCGCGGCCACGCGGATCAAGCTGGGACTGCAGACCAAGCTGTCACTCGGCAACCTCGACGC
This sequence comes from Pirellulales bacterium, assembly GCA_044358475.1. Classification (GTDB taxonomy): domain Bacteria; phylum Planctomycetota; class Planctomycetia; order Pirellulales; family UBA1268; genus CACORA01. The sequence goes on from JBIKNV010000427.1 coordinate 1,876, forward strand.
CCAGCGGGACTGGGGCTTCGCCGGCGACTATGTCGAAGGGATGTGGCGGATGCTGCAGCAGGACAAACCGGACGATTACGTGGTCGCCATGAACGAACTCTATTCCGTCCGCGAATTCTGCGAGAAGACGTTTTCCCGGCTGGGGCTCGACTATCAGGACTTCGTGGAGATCGATCCGCGGTACTACCGGCCGGCGGAGGTCGATCTGCTCCTGGGCGACAGCACGAAGGCCCGCACGAAACTCGGCTGGAAACCGCAAACCAGCTTCGATCAGCTCGTCGAGATGATGGTGGAATCCGATCTGGAGCTGGCGTCGCACGAGAAGGCGATCGCCAAGTCGGATGCTGTCCGCGTCCGGCGGGCCGCCTGAGACGGGCACGGCCGACTGACAGAGACGCTCATTCCGGCTTCCGAAGCACGGCGAGTGACTGGCCGACGGCGCTGCCTTTCCAGCGCTGGTCGGTTCCATCCACAAAGCTTTCTCGCACGAAGCCGAGATGCCCGCACCAGACATCGATCGCGTCGCGTTCGATGAACATATTGAGAGGCTGTCTGGCGTTGTGTCGGCGGGCCTGCATGGTGGGCTCGAAAATCGCCCAATGGGTGGGGCTTGCGAATTCGAGAAACGACATCACGACCTTGCCTCCCGGCTTCAGCACGCGGTGCGATTCCTGCAGGTAGACGTAGCTCTCCTCGTGCAGCAGGTGGGTGAACAGGCTGAAGGCGCACACCATGTCGGCCGACGCGTCCGCGGCCGGCACAGAGAGTTCGCGGTGGCACTTGAATCGATAGTGTGGCGGACAGACCGTTGCGGCGTAGTCGAGGAGCCGCTCGACCACGTCGGTGCCGAGGTATTCGATCTGCACCCGCTTACTGACGCCCTTCGCCGCCCTGCCACTCCCGCAGCCAAGATCCACGAGTGACATGCCGTCACGAAGACCGTTCTGCACCAGCACCTCGGCAAGAATGACCGAAAATTCCTCGTAATAGCCACCCACCGCAAGAGACATGGCTTCGGGGAGGGGATGAGTGCGGATCAGTTGATCGACGTGGTGCTCGTAATCCTCGACGAAGTGGAAGGTGCTCACGGGTATTTCGTCGTGCCGTGGAATGTGGGTGCTGTCAAGACGATCAGGGAGGAGCATACAGCCCCCCGTTCACCTCTGCATAGTCCGCCGAAAGCAGTGGCGATCGATGCCGGAGTGCA
>JBIKNV010000055.1:0-10863 GCA_044358475.1 Pirellulales bacterium
CAAGCACCTGCTTCTGCGCCATCCGCATTTCCTGGCCGAGTGACATCCGCATGATCAACGCTTCCTCGCGAGTACCGGCACCTGCTGCCGGCACCTCAAGAATACCGTGCAACGCCCTTTCGGGTCAGAGCTTTTGTCGGCCGCTCAGGGCGTCGGCCAGCATGTCCCGATTCGCCTGCTCGAGCGAAGCTCCCACGGTGAGCCCACGCGCCAGCCGCGAGAGCACGACAGGCAGGCCGGCGAGCCGCTCCGCCACGATGAGCGCCGTGCCGTCGCCCTCGACGTTCGGCGTGGTGCCCATGATCACCTCGCGGAATGCTCCCTGTCGCACGCGTTCCACGAGGGCATCGATCGTGAGCTTTTCCGGCCCCACGCCCTCCAGCGGTGCCACCTTGCCCTGCAGGACATGATAGAGTCCGCGGTAGGCACCGGCCTGCTCGAGGGCGAACAGGTCACGAATCTGTTCCACCACGCAGAGCAGCCCCTGATCGCGACGGGGATCGGTGCAGATTTCGCAGCGTTCCTCTTCGGTCAGATTGAAGCAGGTCTTGCAGGGCCGCAGGTTTTCCTTGACCGCGCGGATGGCGTCGGCGAACGCCAGCGCCTCTGCCTGCGGCATGCGAAGCACATGGTACGCCAGCCGCTCGGCACTCTTGCGGCCAATGCTTGGAAGGTCGGAAAAATAGTCAATCAACCGTGTGATCGCACCGCGTCTTTCAGCCATCGCCTTCCTCCGTGTGGAGCACCGCCTCACCTTCGGGGTCACCGTCGCCGGTCGTTGATGACAGAGCCGCCGGCTGCTGCCGCGGGGGTTCCACCTTGCGAATCGCCGCATCGAACACCTGGCAGGCATGCATCACGAAGGGATGTTCCATCGCCTCCCGCACGAGCGTCGACTGCGAGGCTCCGGGCCGGCGCGGTGACGGCTCGGACGAAGCGGCCGGTACGTCCGGGGCCGGAACAGGTTCGCTCTCGTCGACCACGACCGCAGTCTTCACAGGGCGGCCCACGATGTCCGCCGCCGCGGCAGCGAGGCTGGCCGCCGTCTGCGGTCTCCGCAGAAACGTCACGGCCGTCGCCGCCGACGCAGGAATGGTGGCCTCGAGGACATCACCCCGCCAGTTCACCGCAATCGCCTCGGCGGCAAAATCGGCCGCCAATCCCCCCACGGCCTCACCGGCCCTCTGCCACACAGCGAGCGGCTCGGCTGACAGCGGGGCATCGGCCCCGACCGCCGCGACTGTTCGAGCGACAGGCGACTCCTCGTCATCACCGAGATTCAGCGGTCGGTCAGTCGTTTTTTTTTCGCGCGGCGGCGGCCCCTCTTCCCGCGGCGGGTGCGGCACGGTCGCGGCTGCTGGGGGCTGCAGCCGGGGCTCGGCTGCCGGGGCCTGCGGCCGCGATGAGGGTGCCGCAGCCTGCGGCCGAGCGGGAGTCGACGCGGCGGCCGCTTTCACCTGCTGGATCGCCTCAGCGAGCGAGTCGAGGTTTTCCAGGCCGGCGAGCCGCACGATGGCCATCTCGGCGAGCACCGCCGCGTGGCCACTGGTCCGCATCCGTGCCAGCGACTGATCGATGATCTGCAGCATGGCCAGGATCGTTTCGGTGCCGATCTGGCGGCCCACGGCCGCCAGATCGACGCCCAGGCCTTCTCCCTCGTGAAGCATCTCGCTGCCGCAGCCGACGCTGGCCAGCAGGGCGTCGCGCAGCGCCGCGATGAGTTGTTCCAGCACACCACCGGGATCGGCGCCACCGGCGATTGCCGCATCGAGGGCGGACAGTGCCGCAGGAGCGTCTCGCGACGCGAGCGCCACCACGAGGGCCCCGATCTTCTCCTCGCGGCCGGTTCCAATCACGGCATGCACGTCGTCCACGCCGATCGGGCCGGATGCCGCACCGAGCAACTGTTCCAAAAGCGACTGACTGTCTCGCATGCTCCCGGCGGCCCGTCGGGCAATGAGGTCGAGGGCCGCCGGATCGACCTCAGCTTTTTCCGCCTCCACGATCTGGGCGAGCCGCTGGGCGATCGCAGGAATGCCCACCGTCTGAAAATCGAACCGTTGACAGCGGGAGAGGATCGTGATCGGAAGCTTGTCGGGCTCGGTGGTGCACAGCACGAACTTGACGTGGCTTGGCGGCTCCTCGAGCGTCTTGAGCAAGGCGTTGAACGCCTCGCGGGTGAGCATGTGAACTTCGTCGATGATGTAGATCTTGAAGCGGCCGCGGGCTGGCCGCACGGCCACGTTCTGCCGCAGTTGGCGAATCTCGTCGACGCCGCGGTTGCTGGCGGCATCGATCTCGACGACATCGACATCCTGCCCCGCCGTGATCGCCAGACAGGCGTCGCACTGGTTGCAGGGCTCGGCGGCCGGTCCGGCAGCGCATTCCAGCGCCTTGGCGTAGATCCGGGCGGCACTCGTCTTCCCCACGCCGCGGGCGCCGGTGAAGAGATAGGCGTGGCCGATCCGGCCCGACTCGATCGCCCCGGAGAGGCCGCGGGCCACATGCTCCTGGCCCACGAGTTCGTCGAACCGCTGCGGTCGGTAGCGGCGGGCAACGACTTGGTAGGCGGCCGGCTCAGCCATGCAGTGCTCCGTCACGGGGGCGGCCTTCGGACGCCGATGAGAGGCCCTCCGCACAAAGGGACGACTGCTTATGGCTGCTGCGGTTAGGCCCTGACCAGGTTCACAGGTCCCCCTCGCAGGGGCCTCTCATCGGCATCCGCGCCGCACTGTTTTGTACGCCCCCGGTTCACCAGGGTCAAAGGCTGCTACATTTCGCCGCATGGCATCCCCCATGATGCAACAGTTCGAGGCGGCCAAGGCCCGGTGTCCGGGGGCCCTGGTGCTGTTCCGGATGGGGGACTTCTACGAGCTGTTCGGTAACGACGCCCGTGAGGCGGCCGATCTCCTCGATCTCACGCTCACCAGCCGCGACAAGGGGCCCGACGGCACCCCCATGGCGGGTTTCCCGCATCACCAGCTCGACGTGCACCTGGTGAAGCTCGTCACCGCCGGCCGACGCGTGGCGATCTGCGAACAGATCGATGACCCCAAAACCACAAAGGGCCTCTTGCGCCGCGAGGTGACGCGGATCGTCACGCCGGGCATCGCCTCCGACGAATCGCTGCTCGACCCGCTGCGGCCCAACTATCTGTTGGCGATCGTGCCCCGGGCAACCGCCGACCGCGACGACGTTCAGGCCGGCCTCGCCTGGATCGACGTCGCTGCAGGACGCTTCGAGGCGGCGGTCGTCTCCCGCGACGATGCCGCCGACCATCTGCTACGGCTCGATCCCGCCGAGGTGCTCTGCGCCGAGAAGGATCGTGACGCCGTAACCTCGATCGTGCGGTCGGCCGGCGCCCTGCGGCCGATCACGTGCCGCCCTGACTGGTGGTTTGACGAGGCGACGGCGCGGTCTGCGGTGGATCGGGCCCTGGGCGGCCAGCGGCTCGAGGGCCTCGGCTTCGACCTGCCCGACGACCTGCCGGGGATCACAGCCGCCGGCGGCATCGTGGCCTACCTCGACGAGAACGAGCCGGCCGCCCTCCAGCGGATCGATTCGCTCGGCGCCTGGCGCCACGGCACGCGGATGGAGATCGATGAGGCTTCCCGCCGCAGCCTCGAACTGGTGCGGGCCACCAGCGCCGCCGGCGGCGTCCGCCGCGAGGGTTCATTGGCCGGTGTGCTCGACCGCACCAAGTCACCGATGGGTGGCCGGCTGCTGGTGGAATGGATCTCGGCACCGCTGATCGACGCTCAGCACATCGACGACCGCCTCGATGCCGTCGCCACGCTCGTCGCCAACCGTGGCGTCACCGAACGACTCCGGGAAACGCTGACTGGCATCGGCGACATCGAGCGGCTCATCAGTCGCGTGATGTCGGGTCGGGCGGGGCCCCGCGACGTCGAGCGGATCGGGCGGGCCACGACGATCCTGCCCGACGTCAGCGGTCTGCTCGCCCCCGCCACCGGGCTGCTCGCCACTCTCCGCGACCGGCTCGACCCCTGCACCGACATCGCCACACGGATCACTGCCACACTCCGCGAGGGCTGCCCCGTCTTCGCGCGCGACGGTGGATTCATTCGTCCCGGTTTTGATCCCGCCTACGACGAACTCCTCGAGCTGGCGACCGGCGGAAAGCAGTGGATCGCCGAGTATCAGGCCCGTGAAATCGAGCGAACCGGCATTGCGTCGCTGAAGGTCGGCTTCAACCGGGTATTTGGCTTCTTTCTCGAGGTGAGCCGCACGCAATCCGCGAAGGTGCCGGGCGACTACATCCGCAAGCAGACGGTGAAGAATGCCGAGCGGTACACCACACCGGAGCTCGACGAGCGGCAGCGGCAGGTGCTCGGCGCCGAGGAGGAATCGGTGCGGCGGGAGCTGCAGCTGCTCGAGGAACTGCGGCTGTTCGTGGCGGAGCAGCGGCGGCGGCTTGATCGGGCGACCGAGATCCTCGCCACGCTCGACGTGCTCGCGTCATTCGCGGAGGCGGCCCGCTCCAACAATTGGGTGCGGCCCGAGATCACCGACGATGGCTCGCTGCGGATCGAGCAGGGGCGGCATCCCGTGCTCGAGGACCTGCTGCCGGCCGGGTCGCTCGTGGCCAATGACCTTGCGATCGCATCCCGCGAACCGGCCGCCCGCGACCGCCCCGACATGCCGGCATTGCTTCTGGTCACCGGGCCGAACATGGGGGGCAAGAGCACGTTCATTCGCCAGGCGGCGCTCGTTACGGTGATGGCCCAGGCCGGCAGTTTCGTGCCGGCTGCCCGAGCCCGAGTCGGCATCGTTGACCGCCTCTTCGCCCGCATCGGCGCCGGCGACGACCTCGCCACCGGCGCGAGCACCTTCCTCGTGGAGATGGCGCAGACGGCGCGGATCCTCAACCGGGCCACGCAGCGGAGCCTCGTGATTCTCGACGAGGTGGGCCGCGGCACGAGCACGTTCGACGGCCTGGCGATCGCCCAGGCGGTAGTCGAGCACCTGCAGGGCCGCATCGGCTGCCGCACGCTCTTCGCCACGCACTATCTGCAGCTCGCCGAATTGGCGCAGTTGCCGGGCGTGGGCAATGTGCAGGTGCTCGTGCAGCAGCACCGCGACCAACTCGTGTTTCTCCACCAAGTGGCCGCCGGCGCCGCCGACAAGAGCTGGGGCGTCCACGTCGCGCGGCTGGCGGGCGTGCCGACGACGGTCATCGAGCGGGCCCGCGACCTGCTGCTCGGGTTCGAGTCGGCGGGTGCCACTCCATCAGCAAAGCCCCGCGGCAAGAAACCCACCGCCGAGCAGCCAACGCTGTTTGAGTAGCCCTGTGGCGTAGGCTTCAGCCTGGGACTCTACCAGTATGGCCTGCTCGCCCAAACCGGCTCGGGGTTGCCCGTGCCTTACCCATGCAAAGGCAAAGATTGTCTGAGGTTTTGGTACGCGGCAGGATTCGGGCTGCCCACGCTCCGAGAGCCGGCGTAGCTGGCAAGCGCAGGCATGGATGCCGAAAGCGCAGCCAGGTCCGAGTGAGCGGAGCCCAGGATGGGCGCAGTGAACGTCCGGCGACGGAGTGTGGGCAGCCCGAAGCCGGATTGGGCCATTTATTGCTGGTCAGCACTCGATGGCCCGCCGCTCACCCACACTGATTCATCTTTTCGCGCGGCGTGCCGGCGGCGACAAGTTCGGGCCGCGGAATCGTTGCGGTCACGATGCCGTCATCGGCCATCACATCCACTGCGATGCTCTTGTAGGCCGGCGTCCGCGAGAGTGGGTCGGCCGACTTTGGCACCAGCACGTTGCTTTCGGGGTAATACATCGCCACGTTGCCCGGCCGGATCTGCTCGAAGGCCGACACGATCTGACCCCGCATCGTTCCTGCCGAGCTCGTGATCCGGCAGCGGCCGCCGGCGGTGAGACCGAGCCGTGAGATGTCGTCAGGATGCATGAGGACGATGTCGCGCCGCGTCTGATTGCGGTAGAGATCTTCCTCCTCGTAGACGACCGTGTTGAATTGCCCCTCGCTGCGGATGGTCATGAGCTGCAGGCTTGTGGGCGCCGCCGGCAGGTCGTGCACGAAGAGCCGAGCCCGGCCGTCATCGGTCGGAAACGACGGCTTGTCGAGGGACCGGCCGGGAATCGAAAACTCCTTCTTCGTGCGATCGATGTCCGCGATCTGTTCGAGGCCCGGTACGATCGTCGCGATCGTCTGCCGGATCGTGCTCGTGTGGGCCATGCCCGGCCAGTCGACCGGTCCCGAGTCGCCAAGCACACGCCGGGCCAGGTCGGCGATGATCTCCACCTCGGCGCGGGGACCGACATGCCGCGGCTGGCCACCGTCCGAAAGCCGGATGTAGCTGAACATGCTCTCCTGCGTGGAGGGTTCCGGCTCCTCGTCGCGGGCGAGCACGGGCAAAATAATCGTCTCTTCACCACCGAGGCCGCCGGCATGGCCCGTGTTGAGCGAGGTGTTCATGGAGACCACCATGTCGATCTTGCTCATGGCCCGCTCGGCGAAGGTCGCGTCGGGGCTCGCACCCCAGAGGTTGCCGCCGAGGCACAGGGCAAACCGCATCTTCCCGGCATCGGCGGCATCGAGGCATTCGAGCGTGTCATAGCCCTTCATGGTCGGCAGCTTCACGGCCAGCGTGCTCTCGAGTCGGTCGAAGAGGGCCTTCTTGAGCGTCGGCGTGACGCCCACCGTGCCCATGCCCTGGATGTTGGAGTGGCCGCGGATCGGCTGCAGGCCGGCCCCAGGCCTTCCCACCATCCGCCGCATGAGCGCCAGGCTCGCGATGGCCTGCACCGTGGCGGCGCCATGAAGGTGGTGCGTCACGCCCATCGTCCAGGTGAAGACCGCCCGCTGCGCGGCCGCATACTGGCGGGTCATGTTGTCGATCTGGCTCCACGACACGCCCGACTTCTCCACGATCTCGTCCCAGGCCAGGGTATCGAGCCGCGCGGCCAATTCCGGCCAGCCAGTGGCATGCTGCAGCAAGAAATCCTCGTCGACGACGAGTTCGCCAGCCGCATTCCGCGGCTGCTCGGCATGCAGCTCCCGCAGCCGCTTCATCATGCCGTAGACGAGCGCCAGATCACCGCCGACATGCGGCTGCACGTAGGTGCTCGCGATCTCCGCGCCGAAAAAGAGCGCCCACGGGTCGCTCGGCACGGAGAAGTTCACGAGCCCGGTCTCGATGATCGGGTTGACGACCACGACCTTGCCGCCGTGGCGGCGGACGGTCATCAGCGTCCGCATCATCCGCGGATGGTTGCTCGCCGGATTGCCGCCGATGAGCATCACGAAATCCGACTTCTCCATGTCGTCGAGCTGGATCGTACCGGCACTGGAGCCGATCACGCTCGCCAGCCCCACGCCGCTGGCCTGATGGCAGTAGTAGGAGCAGTTGTTGACGTGATTCGTGCCGTAGAGTCGGGCAAACAACTGCAGCAGAAAACCCGCCTCGTTGCTCGACCGGCCGCTGAAGTAGAAAAAGGATTCATCGGGCGCCGTGGCCTTGAGCTTGGCGGCGATCCGCTCCATCACGTCGGCCCACTCGATCGGTCGGTAGTGCTGCGATCCCTTCTCGAGGATCACCGGCTGCACCAGCCGGCCGGAGTGCTCCATTTCGCGGGGCGAAAATCGGCGCAGCTGTGGGATCGAATAGGTCTCGAAGAAGGTCGGCTTCACGGCCCCCTGCATGTCGGCGACCATCGCCTGAAACGACTTCTTGCAGACCTCCGGGAAGTGCCCGGCCTCGTTGACCATGCCGCCGGCCTGCCCGCCCATGCCGAGCGCACAGGTCTTGCAGGCGTTCTTCGACCGCATCGCCTTCCAGAGCGCCCAGATGCCGCCGGCCTCGCGGGCCTTCTTGAATGTGTACCACACGGCCCGCATGCCGCCGCCGGTCGTCACTCTGCCGAAAAATCGTCCCATCGTGTGGTTCCCACCTCGATTTCGCAGTCGCGAGGTCGTGGTCCGAGTGAAATCGCCGAAAAAAGTTGTCGCGGAAATCGTACCTGCGATAGGATCAGTGACGCAAGGATCGCGTGGCCGTCGTGAGGTGCGGCGGCTGCAATCGACAGTCAGCGTGCGACGTGAGCCCAACCGTTCGCGTCGTGCGATGCAACTTCAGGAGTTTTTCCATGCGTTCAGCGAGTTTTTTGATGGCTGTGGCGGTGGTGCTGGGGTTCGCCTCGGTGGCGCCGGCCGAAGTGACGAGCGGCCCGCAGGCGGGTGAGGTTGTGGGGGCGTTCACCGTGACAAAGGTCACGGGCAATCCCGATGACGGCGTCGAGGATGGGCGGACGCTCTGCTACCGCTGCAAGATGGGTCAGCGACCCGTCGTGATGGTGTTTGCCCGCTCGGCCGACGAGAAGCTCGCGAAGCTCCTCAAGAAGATCGAAGAAGAGGTCGAGGAGCACCAGTCGGAGAAGCTCACCAGTTTTGTCAACATGATCGGCACCGACGCCGAGAGCCTGAAGAAGGCCGCCGCCGACTTCGCCGCCAAGCACGGACTGAAGCGGATCGCCTTCGTGGTGCCGGAACATGTCGAAAACGGTCCGCCCGACTTCAAGATCGCCCCCAATGCCGACGTCACCGTCGTCTGCTACAAGGGGGGCGAGGTGAAGGCCAATCATGCCTTCGCCAAGGGCGGCCTCACCGACGAGAAGATCAACGCGGTTGTCGAGGCATCGTGCTCGCTGGTCGACTGACCTGCGATCGATCGGGAGATTCACACGGCGGCCCGGGGAGTGATTCCCGGGCCGCCTTTTTTCTACAAGTTCGGCATGCACGCTCTCCTCAACCGCCTGTGGCATCTCATCATCACCCCCTACGCGCCCGACGGCTCGTTCAGCGGCTTCATGGAGCGGGCGGTCGCGCAGGAGGATCCGCGGGCCCGCGTCACCGTGGCCGTACTCGCTCCCGCGGAGACACGCCGGGTGTTCGGGGTTGACGTGGGTCGGCATGGCATTCAGCCGGTGTTCCTGCGAATCGAAAATCGCTCGTCGCGATTGCTACGGCTCCAGGCCGTCACGATCGATCCCCGCTACTTCACGCCGCTCGAGGCGGCGGCCGTCAGCCACTTCTCGATCAGTCGTCGACTTTCCGCGTTTGGTGCTCTCGGCTGGCTCTTCCTGCCGCTCCTGCTCTTCGCGCCGCTCAAACTGTTGACCGCGTGGCTGGCCAACCACCGGATGGACGCCACGTTCCGGCAACGCGGGTTCCGGCTCGTGCCGATCCAGCCGGGTGCGACGGCGGAGGGCTTCGTCTTCACGACAGTCGATCTGGGCACCAAGGTGGTGCATGTGCGACTCGTGCCGTTGGAGCCGCTGCGGGAGAGCATCGCCCGCCTGCTCACGCCTGCCACCGCAAGCGATGAAGCCGACACTCCCGTCGACCTCATGTTCACGGTGCCGGTCCCCGGCATCGCCGCCGACTATCTCGATCGCGACTTCGTAACGCTGCGGCCCTCTCATGACGTTGAGCCATGCTCGGCCGACGACCTCGTGCCCCGCCTCGAGGCGATGCCCGCCGCCACGACGAATGCAGCCGGCACGCGAACGGGCGACCCGGCGAATCTGGTCGTGATCGGCGACTTCGAGACGCTCCTGGGAGCCTTCGCCGCCCGGTGGGACGAGAGCGAGACGATCTCGCTCGCCACGTGCTGGAAGACGGTCAAGGCGTTTCTCCTTGGCTCCGACTACCGCTACTCGCCGGTCAGCCCGCTGCACCTCTTCGGCCGCGATCAAGACATCGCCCTGCAGCGAACCCGCGGTTCGATCAACGAGAGGCTGCACCTGCGGCTCTGGCTCACGCCGCTGGCTTTCGAGGGCAAGCCGGTCTGGGTGGGCCAGATCAGCCGCGACATCGGCGTGCGGTTCACGACGCAGGCGTGGAATCTCACCACCCACCGGATCGATCCCGACGTCGACGAGTCTCGCGATTATTGCATCGAGGACTTGTCGGCAGCCGGCCGTGTCCGGGCGGCGGGCTACGTGGGGGGCGTGGGGGCCTGCACGTCTGATGCCCCGCGGCGCAACCTCACCGGCGACCCCTACTTCACCGATGGCAAGCGGGCGGTGATCCTCTTGGCCGCATCCTCAAGCCTTCATCGAAGCCCGGTGTCCTCATGAGCCTGTCGCCGGAACTCGTCAGCCTGGTGCGCGGGATGCTTCTCAACCGGAGCGTTGCGGCGCTCGCGACGCTCCACGAGGGCCTGCCCTGTGCGTCGATGGTGCCGTTTGCGGCCACTCTGGCGACAGGGCGACTCGCGCTGGTTGTGCATGTGAGTGGCCTGGCGGCCCACACCCGCGACATGCAATCGCATCCGGAGGTCTGCCTGCTGGTGACGGTGGCCGAGTCGGCCGACATCGCGCCGCAGGCGTTGCCACGGATCTCGATCCCGGCGGTGGCCGAGTTCGTGCCGCAGGATCATCCTGAGTATGCCGCGTTCGAAGCCACCTACCTGGCGAAGTTCCCGGAGGCGGCCCCACTCTTCAGCTTCGCTGACTTCTCGCTTGTGGCGTTGGTGCCGACGTCGGCACGGCTCGTGGCCGGGTTTGCCCGGGCCGCGACACTCTCGGCCGACTCGTTGCGAGCAGCCCTCGACGAGGCTATTCACCCGTCACGAGGATAGGACGGCCAGAAAAAAGCGCGACCGGCTTCCGCGAGAACAGCGTGTCTGGCCGGCCGCGAGACGGTGGGCTGCTGACGCGTCGCCTTTCACGGGGTATATTTCGTGCACTAGGGCGGCGTAGCTCAGTTGGTTAGAGCACCGGCTTCATAAGCCGGGTGTCGCCGGTTCAAGTCCGGCCGCCGCTAGTTGTGAAAATTGACCTGCCCCCATGAATGACACCAGTTTCTAAGGTAGGTTTTTG
>JBIKNV010000428.1:0-3064 GCA_044358475.1 Pirellulales bacterium
TTCGAGCCTGCCGACGAGGCTCGGGTGCACGGTCGAGATCGGCGGGCTCCCCTCCTGGCGGCTCGTGACGGCCACGATCTCGGCCTGCGGATGCCGCAGGAGGATCTTGATGGCTTCGAGCGCCGTATAACCGGTGGCGCCGAGGACAGCGACTTTGATCATCGGAAGAACCTGAATGGGTGCGCGAGGGGTGGGTGCGCGAGGGGGCTTTTTATAGCGGGCCGAGGCGAAATCCTCCACCTCGCCGTCATGCCCGCATCAGCCGCTTTTCGATGAGGCGGATCAGCCAGGCGGCCACGGCGGGCTTCGTGCCCCGCCTTTCGCCCACGAGCGCGTGCTGGGCGTCGTAGACGGCCACGGCGTTTTTCGTCGCCTCAAGGGCGGCCAGATCGTTCACCACGATCAGGTCGCACTGTTTGGCCGTGACCTTGGCGCACGCCCTGGCCTTGTCGGCACCCGGTTCGAGGGCGAAGGCCACGCACCACGTGGCCCTCCGCCGGCCGGACGGCTGCCGCTTCACGCGGTCGGCCAGTGTCGCGATCACGTCGGTGGTGGATTGCAACTTCAGCGACAGTCCGGCGGACGTGCGGGGAATCTTGCCGCGCATGGGCCGCACGGGCTCGAAGTCGCAGGGGGCAGCCGCTGCGATCACGCCGTCAGCCCGCGGGAGCTCCTCGAGGGCCGCGGCGAGCATCTCTGCCGTGGTGACCACCGGGATCACCCGGGCCTGCGCGGGATACCGCACCGCCACCGGCCCGCTGACGATCGTCACCTCGTGGCCACGGGCCAGCGCCGCCTGGGCAATCGCCCGGGCCATGCGGCCGCTCGAGGCATTGGTGAGATACCGCACCTCGTCGATGTAGGCCCGCGTGGGGCCGGCGGTGAGCAGGATTCTTGCCATCGCGATCGGCCCCGGCCTCGTTCAGCCGCCATGGTTTCCAGGAACGCTGGCCAACAGGTCGCGGATCACGCCAGCGATCTCCTCCGGCTCGGCCATCCGGCCGGCCCCCTGCTGCCGGCAGGAGAGCCAGCCCGTGCCGGGCTGGACGATGTGGGCGCCATCGTCGGCGACCTGCCGCACGTTGCGCTGCACCGAGGGCTTCGACCACATGGCCGAATTCATCGCCGGCGCCATCACGACCGGACACTCGACGCAGAGCAGCAGCGTGGTGAGTAGATCGTCGGCCGCGCCGCCAGCGACCTTTGCCAGCAGGTCGGCCGATGCGGGAGCGACGACGACGAGATCAGCCTGGCCAGCAAGCTCGATGTGCGCCCCGAGCGGATGCACGCCGGGGTCGAAGCTCCGCGTGGCGACCGGCCGCCCCGTAAGGGCCGCAAATGTGGCCGCGCCGACGAACCGACGAGCGTTGCGGGTGAGTACGGCCGTCACTCCGGCCCCCTGCTGAACGAGGAGGCTCGTGAGCGCAGCAGCCTTGTAGGCCGCGATGCCTCCCGATACGCCCACGATGATTTCGCGACCCTCGAGCATGCCGCTCTTGCTACCTTGGAGCTATCGATTCGCGTTCGCGACAAGCCTGCGATTCATCACTTCATCGGTCGAAGCAGCGCTCCGCCCGCCCGGACGGCGGGCGTGGCAGCCGTGGCAAACCTCGGCTTTGACACCGGCTGCCCCAAGCCCGCAGTGGCCCGGAGGGCATTGCAGGCGTATTCAAAGAATGGTGGGGTCGAAATCGAGCGGGCTGCCGGCTTCGGGCGATTCGCCCGTGATGCGGAGGTTCATCGAGGTGTCGAGATAGATTTTGTCCTGCTTGATTTCCTCGATGACGATCTGCATCTTGTCATCGGAATCGATGTCGACGAGCGGTCTTCCGCCCGCATTGAGCGCCACCATGCGCTTCTGGATGAGGGTGGACAGCTTGAAGCGTCCACCAACCTTGTTGACGATCTCTTCTTCGCGCAGGTCGTCGATCATGTCTGAACTCCTGAGGGGGTATGCGGGGCGTAGGCGGGTTACTGGTTGGCGGTGTGATGCTGCTGGTCAGGAAGTGCTGCGGGGTTCGGCAGGCCGGCATCGAACAGAATGCGCTCGATCGAGGCCACTGCAGCCGCAATGTCGTCGTCGTTCACGACCCGATGGCGATAGTGATGCGATTCAAGCAATTCGCGGCGGGCCACCTCGAGCCGACGGGCCATCGCGTCCGGCGATTCCGTGCCTCGACCCCGCAGCCGTTCGAGCAACTGATCGGGATGGGCCGGTTCGACGAAAATCGTGATCGCATCAGGATACCGTGCCAGGATCGAAAGTGTACCCTCGACGTCGATTTCGAGCACGACCCACTCCCCGGCCGCCATCCGGGGGGTGACCTCGTCCACCAGCGTGCCATACCAATGCTGGCGTCCGTAGACCTGGCAGCACTCCAGGAAGTCGCCGGCGGCCCGCCGCCGCTCGAATTCCTCGGCAGGAATGAAGTGGTAATCGACCCCGTTCTGCTCGCCGACCCGGGGCGGCCGCGTCGTGGCCGAGACGCTCGGGATCAGATGGGGCAGATCGGCCAGCAGTTGCCTGAGGATCGTGGTTTTCCCGACGCCCGAGGGGCCGGAGATGACGACGAGTTTGCCCGGTCGGTGTGCCATCCAGATGTTTTACCGTGTCAACCCGTCGGTTGAAAAGCGTGTCAACCCGTCGGTTGAAAAGCGTGTCAACCCGTCGGTTGAAAAGCGTGTCAACCCGTCGGTTGAAAAGCGTGTCAACCCGTCGGTTGAAAAGGGATCGCTCACTCGATGTTTTGCAGCTGCTCGCGGAGCCTTTCAACGCGGGTCTTGAGCTCCACCACCATGTGGGCGATCGCGACGTCGACCGACTTCGACGCGATCGTGTTGGCCTCCCGGGCCAGTTCCTGGGCCAGGAAATCGAGCGATCGACCGGGAGAGTCCTCTTCGAGAAGCGTGTCAAACTGGGCCACATGGCTCTCCAGGCGGACCAGTTCCTCGGCAATGTCGGACCGATCGGCGATCAGGGCCACCTCCCGAGTGACGTCGGTCGCGGAGAGCATCGTGCCAGAACCCTCCAGGAGTTTGGTCACCCTTTCGGTGAGCCGAGCAC
>JBIKNV010000429.1:0-3058 GCA_044358475.1 Pirellulales bacterium
CGCGCTGACCCCCTTCGTGCACCGCATCATGCACAGACTGCACATCGAAGAAGACTGAACAGTCGTGCGGCAGCGTTACCTGGAGCACTCGAGAAACACGATCGGGGGCCTTTGCAGAAAAGGACCCCAGTGATCTTCTCCCGACTGCTGGACACCTTCGGGCGACACCTGGGGCGGATGCCAGCGGATGTCCCGTAGTCCGGCCGACTTCAGGGCCCGTTCCATCGTCGCGAGCTTCAGGTAGAAGTTCGTCACCTCGACGGTGCCCTCGGGCAGATGAAACCGCCAGACGATCGGTGTCCCTTCCTCCAGGGTCGGCCCCTCGAGTCGCTTCGAGTACCCGTAGACCCGCCCGGTCTCGAAGTTGTCGGGCGGGTCATCCGGATGATTGTTGACGGTGACGAACCGCCCGCCAGGCTTGAGGTTCCGCGCGATGGCCTCGCACATGGAGAGCAGTTCGGAATAGTCCCTGGCGTAATTCAGCAGATACGCGGCGAACACGAGATCGGCCGCAGGTCGCTCGTCGACTGATCGCGCATCACCGACCTCGTAGCGAATGCCAAGCGGCTCGGCCGCTTCCTGTGCGCGTGCCAGGTCGATCATCGCCTTCGACAGGTCGACCCCCACGACGGGATCCGCCCCGAGCCGGCGGAGCAACCGGGTGTAGTAGCCTTCTCCGCAGGCGAGATCGAGCGTCTTCAAGCCCTTCACGTCGCCGGTCAGCTGCAGGAGCGTGTGCCGTTCGACATGGGTGCGCCAAGGCTGGAGTTTCGATGCCTGGTACTCCTTGGCGATGCCGTCGTAGTTCGTCGTCATGGTTGAGCCCGTGTGATGCGACAAAGGTCTGCAGAGAGTTCTACTCCCGGGAAGCGAATCCCGCACAGCGACCTCGTCAGCGACCGCATCACCCTCGACATCGGGTATCGCTTCTTTCAGATCGCAAGCAGAACCTCCACCGCAACGGCCTCGTACGCCCCTGGACCGCCCGTGGGGAGCGAGGTCGTCGACCACGCCTTCCAGCGGTCATCTCCGGCGCGGTGCGCGCCATGTGTCCAGTGCTCACCGAGACTTAAAAGCAAGCGCCAAGGATCGCTCGCTGGACTTCGTCCACGTTGCTCTTTTCTATGGTTTTGACCGGGGCGGCGAGTGCCGCCTTCGCGAAGAAACTCGTGCCCGCCGGTTCCCGCCTGCGTTCTTCCGCCGAGTTTTCCCACCTTTTTCCGTCCAGGTGCTTTCATGCCCAGCCGTGCCGTTTCGCGCCTGCGCGCCACCCCTGGATGCCGGGACGCATCCACCCCCGATCCGATTTCCGTTCAGCAACTGCTCAAGATCCTCGTGGCACTCGGGCGGTCGCTCGCCGTTCAAGTCGCCCTGGCCCTCGCCGTCGTGGCGGTGCTGATCGCGTTGACCGGCTGAAAAAGGTGCCAGCCACCACAATTGGGCAATCTGCCACCTTCTCCAGATTTGGTGGCTGGCACCATTTTCCGGCGCCCGCGCCAATCGCCGAGATGGCGGTCCGAGTGATATCCTGCGGACGTCGTGCCCACAGCCCCGCTCCTCGCCATTGGGAAAACTGGATCATGCGCTTCTCTCGTCACCCCTTTTTCATGCACAGTCTCGTCGCCATCACGGCGCTGGCAGCGATCGTCGCCGTGGCCCCAGCCACGGCCTGCACCCGCGCGGTCTATCTCGGTCCCGAAGGCCAGACCGTCACCGGCCGGTCGATGGACTGGGAGGAAGACATGCATACGAATCTCTGGATCTTCCCGCGGGGAATGGCTCGTGACGGCGGCCTCGATGCGGGCGCTTTGCAATGGAAGAGCCTCTACGGGAGCGTCGTGGCGAGCGTCTATGAGGGTGCGACTGCCGACGGCATGAACGAGAAGGGGCTCGTCGCGAACCTGCTCTACCTTGCAGAGTCGGAATACCCCGCTGCCAACGACTCCCGGCCAGCGGTCACGATCTGCGCGTGGACGCAGTATGTGCTCGATCGGTTTGCCACCGTCGCGGAGGCGGTGGCCGAACTCCGCAAGGAGACCTTTCGCGTGGTGGCGATCGACGTGCCCAACGGCAGCCCGGGTCTCGTGCACCTGGCGATCTCGGATCCCTCCGGCGACTCGGCGATTTTCGAATACGTCGATGGCAAACTTCGTATCCACCATGGCCGCGAATACCAGGTGATGACCAACTCACCATTCTTCGACGACCAGATCGCCCTCAACCGCTACTGGCAGGAGATCGGGGGCACCGTGATGCTGCCCGGCACGAACCGGGCGGCCGACCGCTTCGCGCGGGCGTCGTTTTACATCAATGCCTGCCGGCAGTCGGCCGACCAGCGGGAGTCCGTGGCCGACGTGTTCAGCGTGATGCGCAACGTCAGCGTGCCCCGCGGGATCACCACGCCCGACAAGCCCAACATCTGCTCCACGATCTGGCGGACGGTCGCCGACCAGAAGCACCGGATCTACTACTACGAGAGCACCTACTCTCCCGGCCTCGTGTGGGTGAAGTTCGCCGATCTCGACTTCGCCCCGGAGTCGGGCGTGCGGAAGCTTCAGCTCGACGGCGAACCCGACCGAGCCGGCGACCAGACCCGTGGGTTCAAGACGGCTCAGCCGTTCCGGTTCCTGCGGCCGAAGCCTTAAAACGGTGCCAGCCACCAAAAATGGGCAATCTGCCAGTTTCTCCAGATTTGGTGGCTGGCACCTTTTCTTTCACCCAAAATCTTCGGTAGCTGTTGAAGTTTGGTTCCAATTACAATTTACAATTGGCACATGATTCGAACCGTAGAAGCCATCGTGGACGAGAACGGGCAGGTGCGGCTTTCCGAGCCGTTACAGTTGTCTCGTTCGCAGCGGGCTTTGGTGACCATCCTTGACGAGGAGCCATTGCCGCAACTGCACGAGGATTCTTTGCTCAGCGAACGGGCCCTTGCGGAAGACTGGAATCGCCCCGAGGAGGACGCCGCGTGGTCGCACTTGGGCGAGGTTCGGTAGCTCTGGTGCCGTTCCCCTTCTCGGACCTATCGCAGGCAAAACTCCGCCTGCGATCGTCTTGG
>JBIKNV010000064.1:0-10009 GCA_044358475.1 Pirellulales bacterium
CAGCAGTCATCGACGATGATTCCCGCAGCGGACGATTGAGCGACCAAGAACGTTCCGCCTACGACGCGATCATCGCCACGATGCGGTCTGGCCGCTGGGAAAACGCCGAAGAGGCGTGTCGGCGATTTCGCAAGGCGCAACTCCGCCGCTAGCACTCGCCCGCGGTGTGGAGAGCTGGGGCGACGATCGAACAACCTGTGAAGGGTCGGCGAACGGCGCCAGAAGAGCCTCGCGTTTACGCCTTCATGGCACCGCAGGTTGTACCATATGTGCTTTCTCATCATCCCGGAGAACGGATCTGTGTCACGGTCGCTCTGCCTGCTTCTTCTCGCCGTCGCGTCATGCGCAGTCCATGAAACTGGGCAGGCCGCCGACGTCGATCGCATCATTCACGGTGGGCCGATCGTCACCGTGAATCCGGCCCAGCCGACAGCCGAGGCCATGGCGATCGCGAGTGGCCGAATCGTGGCTGTTGGAACGAAGGCCGATGTCATGAAGCATGCCGGCCCGAACACCGTCCTGACCG
Organism: Pirellulales bacterium; assembly: GCA_044358475.1. GTDB lineage: Bacteria > Planctomycetota > Planctomycetia > Pirellulales > UBA1268 > CACORA01. The sequence goes on from JBIKNV010000064.1 coordinate 527, forward strand.
ATCTCGCTGGCCGAACGCTCGTGCCCGGCTTCGTGGATGGCCACAGTCATTTCTTTTCAACCGTCAGCGTGCAGACCGATGCCCTGTGTGCGTCGCCGCCGGCCGGCCCCTGCCGAAGTGTCGCCGACGTGATAGCACAGCTGAAGAAACTGCAGACAGCACGAAGGATTCCTGCCGGAGCCTTCGTTCTCGGCTACGGATACGATCCCGAACTGCTTGAGGAGAAGCGGCCGCCCACGAAGCAGGAGCTCGACTCGGCCTTCCCCGACAACCCAGTCATGATCGTGCACGTGTCGGGCCACGGGGCGATGCTCAACTCCAAGGCGCTCGCCCGTTTCGGGATCTCGGCCGCCACGCCAACGCCTCCGGGGGGCGTGATCGGTCGTGAACCGAACTCACAGGAGCCCTCCGGACTCCTCTTCGAGACGGCATTCCTGCCGATCTTCGCGAAGCTCCCGGGCCCATCGCCCGACGAACAGTTGCAGCTGCTCGCGAGTGGCCAGGAGTTGTACGCCCGCGCCGGCATCACCACGGCTCAGGAGGGGGCGACGATGAAGGAGCAATACGATCTGCTCCGCGTCGCCGCCGATCGCGGGATCCTCGAGATCGACGTCGTCGCCCTGCCCTTCATCACTGAGATTGACGAGATCTTCGCCGGGAAGCCGCCAACGACCGAGAAGGAGTACCGAGGCCGGCTGCGGATCGGCGGCGTAAAAATCGTGATGGACGGCTCACCGCAGGGGAACACAGCGTTCTTCACCACCCCCTACCTTACCGCCGGGCCCGCCGGAGAGAAAAACTGGCGGGGCGAGCCGTCGTTTCCGCAGGTGGTTTTCAATGACATGGTGAAGAAGGTGTACGACGGCGGAGCGCAGCTGTTCGTCCACGTCAATGGCGATGCCGCCATCGACGGCTTTCTCGAAGCCCATCGCGCCGCCTCCGGCGACGACCCTTCACGAAATCGAGGCACGGTCGGGGTTCATTCGCAGTTCATCCGCCGTGATCAACTCGCGAAGTATCGGGAGTGGAACATCACGCCATCATTTTTCACGCTCCACTGCTTCTACTTTGGTGACGTGCATCTGGCCAATCGCGGTGCCCAGCAAGCCGATTTCATCAGCCCCATGCGAACGGCCCGCGACCTCGGCCTGCGGCCGAGCAACCACACCGATTTCAATGTCGCCCCGCTCGACCAGCTTTTCACGATCCACACGGCGGTCAACCGCGTCTCGCGGTCGGGCCGTGTGATGGGCGTTGATGAGCGGGTCACGCCACTGGAGGCTCTCGAGGCGATCACGATCGACGGCGCGCGGCAATACCGCGAGGAGAGTCGCAAGGGCTCGATCGAGGTGGGCAAGCTGGCTGATCTCGTGATTCTGTCGGCCAATCCGTTGACGGTACCACCGGACACGATCAAGGAGATCCGCGTCGAGGAGACGATCAAAGAGGGCCGCACGATCTGGCCGAAGCCCGAGAGCCGCTGAGTGCCGCTACCGCTCCGGTGGAATCTCGCTGCCGTGCGGGTCGCTGGCCTGCCAGCCCAAGTCGGCCTCGATCTGGCGACGGACGTCGGCTCCGAGGTGGTGCTCCATCCACTCGGCCGGTGGATGGAGATGATCGACCGGCAGGTCGGCATGCCGACCAAGCCAGGCCTCCCACAACCGATGCGACCGCACGATCATCTCAGCAGCGGGCCGCGCTCGCGGGTCAAGTCTCCATTCACCACCAACGCGTCGGAGACGACCGGCCACGGCAAGCCAGCTTCGGGCGAGCCGATCAACGAACCCGTGCGGCGCTGCTGCAGCTGCCACACCGGTGCCCGCAGCCTCCTCCAGCCTCCAGACGGCGGCGAGCTGATCCTCGCAGGCCACCCGCCATCGCAGCCAGATCCGCCCCACGCCCCGCGCGAGCAGGCCTTCTTCCGGAGCGAAGATGACTGCCATGACGTATTCGATCCCCAGGACAACTGCGATCATTCCGGCGGCGTTCGTGTTCCACTTCCAGGCGGCGAGATACCCCAACACGGAGCCGACGACAGCCAGCGCGACTGCCACTGCCATGACACGCGACAGCCTGCGGCCAAGAAGCTCTGCGGCCGCCGCCGGCACGACCAACATCGCAACGACGAGAACCGCCCCCACCGCCTCGAAGCCGGCAACGGCTGTCATCGCCGTGGCGGCCAGCAGCGCTGTCGTGGCGGCCGCGACGGGCATCCCTGCCGCCTGGGCGGCGTCGGCATCGAAGGCCACGAACACCTGCAGTCGCCATGATACGAGCAGCCCGAGGCCAATCAGCACGAGCACAGCCAAGCCGGTCAGGAAGGCCCGCGGCACGTCCCACCCTCCGACGGAGATCGTGTCGAACGGCACCAGCTCGAGGATGCCATAGAGCACGCAGCCGGGATCGAGGTCGATCCGCGATGCCGCTGCCGTGACAAGCACCACACCGAGTGCAAAGAGCGTGGTAAAAACAACGCCCGCTCCCGCATCCTCGGCGACGCCCACGCCGTCGCGGAGCACCTGTGTCAACCACACCGTGACGAGCGCTGCAGCAACGGCTCCCACGATCACGAGCGGCCCACCCGGCCGACCGCCGGCGAGCACCGCCACGACGATGCCCGGCAGCACTGCATGGCTGATGGCGTCGCCAAGCAGGCTCATCCGGCGCACGACCAGCAGCGTCCCCGCCATGGCCGCCGCCGCCGACACGACGGCTGCAGTCGCCATCGCCCAACCGTGCATCGGACCGATCGCGGAAAGGACCTCAGTGATCGTCATGCTGCCTCCCGCGCCGACCGCCAGCGGGCGAAGCACACCGAAACCGCGAAGATCGCGGCCGCCATGAGCACGATGACCGGCCCCGTCGCCAGCCGCGGCACGACGGCGCTGATCGCCACTCCGGTCACGGCGCTGACAAGGCCGATGACACCAGCGAGCACGAGCATCGTGCCGAGCCGATCCGTCCACTGCCGTGCTGCCACCGGTGGGATCACCACCAGCGCCGTCACGAGTACCGCGCCGGCCGCCGGCAGCCCCACCACCACCATCACCGCGACGAGCACGACGAGCAGGTAGTCGAGAACCGCCACCGGCCAGCCCGCGGCAGCCGCGAACGAGCGATCGAAGGCGACGAGCGTGGCCTCCTTTAAGAGCAGCATCACCACGGCTACGGTGGCGAGCGACACGCCGGCCAACACACCCGCATCGCGGGCCGTGAGCGCCGCCGTGTGCCCGAGCAAGAAATTTTCCAGCCCCGCGCTGCCCGGGATGCCGCGGGCCGTCATCCCTGCCACGAGCGCAATACCGCCGCCGAACCCGACACTGAGCACGATCGCGGTGGCAGCATCGTCGCGGGTTCGTGTAAACCGTCGCACGAGCACAAGGGCCAGGAGGCCGGCCAAGGCCGCGACGAACCCGCCCGCCAGCAGCGTGGGCAGGTCACGGCGGCCGGTAAGGGCGAAGGCGGACGCGACTCCCACGAGCGTCACATGAGCCGCCGCGTCACCCACGAGCGCCCGCTTCCGCAACACGCTCAGACTGCCCACGACCCCGGCGGCACATCCCACCGCCGCCGTGCCTGCGGCCACAATCAACGTGTTGTAGGCGAGCAGCCCCGAGAGATCGATCGCGGCCAGGCACGGAAGGGAGCCGATCGCGCACGTCATGGAGTGCGGCTCCTGCGCTGCACTGCGAGGCCTACCTCGTCGAGCACGTCGATCGCCCCGGCGTAGGTGCGACGCAGGTTGTCGGGTGTGAGCGTCTCCCGCGTCGGTCCGGCCGCCACAAGCCGCATGTCGATGAGCGCGACGGCGTCGAACCAATCGGTGACGGCACGGAGATCGTGGTGCACGACGATCACGAGTTTGCCCGCATCCCGCAGTCCTGACAGAACCGCCAGAATCTGCTCCTGTGATCGGGCATCGACGCCGGCCATCGGCTCATCCAAGAAATAGACATCCGCCTGCTGGGCCAGTGCCCGCGCCAAAAACACCCGCTGCTGCTGCCCGCCGGAGAGCCGACCGATCTGCCGGTCGGCAAGATCATCGAGTCCCACACGGGCGAGGCTCTCGCGGGCAACGGCCCGCTCGGCGGCGCCCGGCCGCCGCAGCCAGCCGACTCGGGAGTAGGTACCCATCAGCACGACGTCCATGACACTGACTGGAAAATCCCAGTCGACCGTCTCCCGCTGCGGCACGTAGCCGACGCGCCGCCGCACCCTTTCGAGTGGCTGACCAAAGAGCCGCACCATGCCACCAGCCAACGGCACGAGCCCCAGTGCTGCCTTAAGCAACGTGCTCTTGCCAGCGCCATTGGGCCCCACGACGCCAAAGAGGCACGGCTCCGAAATCGTCAGGTCGACGTTCCAGAGGACAGGTCGCCGACCGTATGCCACCGTCACGTCGTGAAATTCCACCAGGGGTGGCGAGATCGACATGCCTACCTCCCGCTGCCCTCATCACCGTCCGATTCCCTCTCCGCCACGCCAGCCAGTCCGGCGACGACCACGTCGACATTGGCCCGGAGGGCCTTCTCGAGTGTCTCGGCACCACTCTGCGGTCCGCCCAGCGCATCGGAGTAGAGCCGCCCCCCGAGCCGCACACCATGCCCTTTGGCCCCGGCTCCCTCGCGGAGCGCCGTGACGTTGCGATCGGCCACGCTCGTCTCGACGAACACGGCCGGAACTCCGCGTGACACGACGAGGTCGACAAGACGGTTGATATCGTTGAGCCCCGCCTCGCTTTCAGTGCTCATCCCTTGAATGCCTACCACATCGAGCCCATACGCCCGGCCGAAATAACGAAAGGCGTCGTGCGAGGTCACGAGCACGCGACGCTGTTGGGGAATCGTTGCGACACGCGCCCGCAACGCGTCGTCGAGGTGCTCGAGACGCTCGCGATACTGGGCCGCCGCAGCCTCGAATCGCGGCCGGCCGGCTGGCACGATCTGGCCAAGCGGTTCCACCACCGCCTCCACGCATACCGCCCAGAGCGTCGGATCGAACCAGACGTGCGGATCATAAAGGCCTTTGCCCACCTCGATCAGACGGTCCTTCGGAATTGACTCCGCAACCGACACCACCCGCTTCCGCCGGCCAAGCCGCTCCAGCAGTGTGGCGAGTTTGCCTTCAAGATGGAGACCGGAGGCGACCACGAGATCCGCCCGGGCAAGCCGATCGGCATCCCGGGGCGTCGCCTTGAAGGAGTGGGGATCGACACCGGGCCCCATCAGACAGTCCGTTTCCACCTCGTCACCGGCCACCTGCCGGACGAGATCGGCCACGATCGTCGTGGTCACGACGACCTGCGGCATGCCAGTTCGGGGCTCCGCGGCCCAGCCCGGATGATTCGCCAGGGCCGCAACCGTTGCTCCAAGCACGAGGCTGAGGTGCACCGGACGTTTTGACGGCCCAAAATTCATTTTTTGATCCGTCAAAAGCATACGCTTTCCCGGCCCGTCTTCGCAATCGACCGGGTCGTTGAAATCACGAAAAACCCCTGCGGGAAAAAAATCACCGGCGCGTTGACCAAAAAAGAGGCCATTCTTATTGTCAGAGCAGTTTTCGAGTGCCGGAGTCTTGGGCAACTATGGAATCGACCTACTTCAAGCGGTTCCGCATGGAGGTCGATCTGCGGCGGGAATCCCCTGCCGTGGAACCGGCCACGCTCCCGCCCGGGTATCGATTCGTACCCTGGAACGAGGCGTTGCTCGACGTGCACGCCAGAACGAAGTTTCGGTCGTTTCTGGACGAAATAGACTCGGTCGTATTTCCCTGCCTCGGTGAACTCGATGGCTGCCGCCGGCTGATGCGGGAGATCCGCAACAAGCGTGGCTTTCTGCCCGATGCCACGTGGCTGGTGGCCTTCGGTCGCGGCCCCGAGGGACTGTTGTGGTGCGGCACGATCCAGACAGTCGTCGCCACCGGCGGCGTGGGCACGATCCAGAATATTGGCGTCGTCCCCAGCCATCGCGGCCTCGGCCTGGGCACATCGCTGATTCGGCAGGCGATGGCTGGCCTGCGGCGACACGCCATTGGGCGCGGCTCGCTGGAAGTGACCGCCGATAATTCGCGGGCGGTGCGGCTCTATCAGCGGCTCGGCTTCCGGCGGTGCAAGACGGTCTACAAGACCGTTGATGGGGTAGGAGCCAAAGCACCGGCTCGCAAGGCTGCGGATGCGATCATCGACGGTGCCACGATCGAACTGGCCGGTGTCGGCGAGTCAGCTGTCCTCTGAGTCCAAATGCAGGGACAGCTGATCTGCCTGATGGCGAAACAGACCTTCCATTCAGCGACGCTCGATAACGGCATCGTCCTCCTTGGTGAGGATCTGCCCGGCCTGGAGTCGGTTGCGATCGCCTTCCACGTGCCCGCCGGTGCTGTCCACGACCCTGTTGACGGATCGGGACTGGCCGCGCTATCCGGCGAGATGATGCTCCGTGGCGCAGGCGACCGGAGCGGCCGACGGATCGTCGATGACCTCGAGGGGGCCGGCATCCAATGGTCGCAGGGCGTCACCACGAGCCATGCGAGCTTCTCCGGCGGGATGGTCGCGCGGCAGTTGCCGACGGCCCTGCCGATCTACGCCGACATCCTCCGACGCCCACGGCTGGACGCTGACGAACTGGAAAAGGCTCGGCAGGTGGTCCTGCAAAACCTCACGGGCATCGAAGACGATCCGTCGCACCTGGCGATTTCCACCTTGCGGCGGCTGATCTATCCGGCCCCCTGGGGAATGCCGGCCGAGGGCCTGACAGCCGACGTGGAGCGGCTCTCGATCGACGCCGTACGGGCGTTTGTGGCTGGAAACGTGCAACCACGTGGCACGATCATCGCCGTCGCGGGCCGCATCGACTGGGATGATTTTGTCCGTCGCGTCGACGCGCTGCTCGGAGAGTGGGAGGGGGCCCGCAGTGGCGATGTGGCGACGCATGCCCGCGGTCCGCGGGTGCAGCACGTGCCCCATGATTCCCAGCAGACGCACATCGCCCTGGCCTGGTCGCTGCCGCCGTATCGCGATGACGCCTCCTACGAGGTCACCGCGGCGCTGGCAATCCTCGGCGGCGGGTCGAGTTCGCGGCTGTTCACGGAGGTTCGGGAACGCCGCGGCCTCTGCTACAGCGTGTCGGCTGGCTACCACACGCACCGCGACTTCGCGTCCGCGGTCTGCTATTCCGGCACCACTGCCGCGCGGGCCCAGGAAACGCTCGACGTGATGCTCGCCGAAATCGCGCGGCTGCCCGGCTCGATCGACCAGGCGGAGCTCGACCGCGTGAAGGCCCGGGCGAAAAGTGGCCTGGTGATGCAGCAGGAGTCGAGTGCCGCACGAGCCGGCGGAATCGCCCGACAGTGGTATCACCTCGGTCGCGTCCGCTCGCTCGACGAGGAACTGCAGCGGCTCGACGCGCTCTCCGTCGACTCGATCGAGCGGCGGCTCGCCGATCATCCCGTCGCCGACCTGACCGTCGTCTCGCTGGGCAGCGCCCCCCTGGAGGTGCCTGATGCAGTTTCTGCGTGAGACGCTCGACAACGGGCTCGAAGTGGTGGCCGAGTGCTCGGAGGGTTCCGTCTCCACGAGCGTCGGTTTTTTCGTAGGGGCTGGGGCACGGGATGAAACCGATGCCCTTTCCGGCGTGAGCCATTTCCTCGAGCACATGACGTTCAAGGGCACTGCCGATCTCTCGGCCGATGAGATCAACCGCCGGTTTGACCAGATGGGGGCGAGTGCCAACGCCTTCACCAGCGAGGAAGACACGGTCTATTACGCCGCGGTGCTCCCGACGCATCAGCACGACGCGGTCGACCTTCTCGGCCGGATGATGCGGCCAGCGCTCCGAGAAGAGGATTTCGACACCGAGAAGCTCGTCATTCTGGAGGAGATCCGGATGTATGACGACCAGCCGCCATTCGGGGCCGACGACCGGTGTCGCGCCGCCTTCTTCGGCGGCCACCCGTTGGCCCGCAGCGTGCTCGGCAGCGTGGAATCGATCGAGCAACTGCCGGTCACGGCGATGCGGGACTACCACCGACAACGGTATGCCCCGGGCAATCTCGTGCTGGCCGCCAGCGGTGCGGTCGACTTCCCCGCCCTCGTCGAGTCGGCAAAGCGGCTGTGCGGTGACTGGGAGCCGGGGACATCGGCTGACCGGCGTCAGTCGTCCGCTGGGCTGCCGGCGGCATCGACCACGGAGCGGATCGTGCGGCCGGCCGCGGCGCTCGAGTACGTGATCCGCATGTCCGCCGGACCGTCAGCCGACGACGAAGCCCGTTGGGCGGCCAAGATGCTGGCCATCGTGCTCGGCGACGATTCGGGGAGCCGCCTCTACTGGGAACTGGTCGATTCCGGTGCGGCCGAGCATGCCTCTGTGCACCACCACGACTTTCTCGATGCGGGACTCTTCGGCACGCAGCTCTCCTGCGACGCCGAAGACGCCGACCCGCTCATGGAACAGATTCTCGACATCTACCGCACGGCGGCGACTGGCGGCATCACCCGCGACGAATGGGAACGAGCCTGCAACAAGCTCTCCAGCCGCGTGGTGCTCGCGGGCGAGCGACCGCGGCGGCGGCTCTTCGCCGTGGGCCTGGAATGGGCCCATGAGCGGGTGTATCGGTCTGTGGCTGACGACCTGCGGATCGTGGAATCGATCACGCTCGATGGGCTTCATGACGTACTGGCCCGCTGGCCGCTCGACGGCCCCGCGGCCACCGTATTCGCCGGCCCCGGCGAGGCTTCCATTTCGGGGTCGGCAACGCCACACTAAAGGTCGTTCAAGGTCTTTGATTCGATCGTCGCTCGAGGAACGTCGTTGTGCTTCTCATCACCCCTCTCTTTGCCAACCGCTGGCTCACCGCCCTGCCGCCGCTGTGGCTGCTGGGGGCTGGCGCCCTCGTGGCGACGCTCGTCATCGTCGCCTGCTGGGGCGTGCTTCGCTTGGCGAACCCCCGGCTGGCGGCTGAAGCCAGGGGGAGCCTCGGTGACGGTTTCCTCGGCCCTTTCGCGTGGCTCTTACTTTCACTCTCGGCGGTGGCCGTCGCCTTCACGCCACTTGTGCCCGTGAATTCGCTGGTCCGGTCGCTGGGCCGACTGGCTACGGCGGGCGACGAAGTGCAAACGATCACGATTGCTCCCCAGGCGGATTTGCAGGCGATCCCTCTCGACCTCCGACCGCAGGAGCTCGCCAGCATCGAGATGCGCAGCTCAGCACCGCTGCTCGTCCGCACCCAGCAGCCGATCGAGGGCTTCGCTCTCACGAAGGTGCCCGACGTCGAACTCAGCGCCGATGAGCCCTGGACGTGGAGCCGCTCCGCGGGGCAGATCAATCCCTTCCTCGGACAGCGTGCCCAACTCGAGGCAACCAACACGACCGACTCTCCGGTGGAACTTTCCGTGCGCTGGCGACTGGTTCCCGAGTATCCGCAGGTGGCGCTGCTGCCATGGACGGCGGCCGTGCTACTGATCATCGCCGCTGCCTACACCCTGTTTCG
>JBIKNV010000430.1:0-3050 GCA_044358475.1 Pirellulales bacterium
GGCAAGACCCGCTGGCAGAGCATCGGATTCGATGACTTCCCCGCCGCCCCCGGACGGATTCAGCGGGATCGTCCACCGGAGAAACTCGCCAGCTATGCCTCGCCTGCCGTGGCCACGATCCATGGTGAGCAGCATCTGCTCTGCTTCATGCGACCGGGGCTCGTCTCGCTCGATCCCGCGACGGGACGAAAGCGTTTTGCATTCTGGTTTCGGTCGCCGCTGCACGATTCGGTCAATGCCGCCCAGCCGGTGGTCATCGGCAACCGCATCTTTCTTTCCGCTGCCTACGACACCGGCGCGGCGATGCTGGAGGTCGCTCCCGACGGCAGTTCGGCGACGGTCGCCTGGCAGGATGAACTCGCCATGCAAAACCATTGGTCGACGACGATCAGCCGTGATGATGTGCTCTACGGCTTCAGCGGCCGCCACGAGCAGGGCTCCGACTTTCGCTGCGTGCGGGCTCGTGACGGCACGGTCGTATGGCGAACACCGGCCAACGAAAGCCCGACTTCCCGTGAGCCGTTCTACGGCCGCGGCTCCGCGATCTTCGCCGACGGTCGGTTCATCGTGTTGGGGGAGCAGGGCACGCTCGCCCTCGTGGAGGCCACACCCGAACGGTTTCGCGAGATCAGCCGCGCGACGTTTCCCGAACTGGACCACCCGTGTTGGACCGCCCCGGTGCTCGCCGATCGGCGACTCTTCATCACCGGCTGCCGGGCCGTGGCGGGAGCCAGCCGCCGCGACCGGGAGGAGTATTGCCTGATCTGCCTCGATCTGACAGCCGAGTGATTCTTGCTCGGGTGCAGTTTCCGTTCTGCTCAGTAATTGATCTGGAATTGGAATCGCAGCAGATCGCCCTGAAACTGGGCGTAGTTGTTGTCGATGATCTTCGCATCTGACCCCGTGTTCGTCCGATTCGTCCAGTCGTATTCCATCGTGAATTCCATCTGTGGCTGAATCTGCCATTCGACACCGAGGTTGAACTCGTTGAGGAAGGTGTCGGGGCTGTTTCGCTCCCACAGGTAGCCGCCGCGGTATTGCTGCCAGCGGAAGTACGGGAACACAACGCCCCATTCCTCGGTGTCGATCTTGTAGTTGAGCATCACATAGCCGCCGTTGAGGGGACGGCTGCGGATGACGGGCTGCGGGAGGTCGAGATCGGTGAGCTGCGGCCCATCCCCCACCGCCCATTCCGTCGTGATTCCGAACGGCTGCGGGTAGTAAACGAACGTGCCGGCGATGCGCTGGTCGAGCACGCCGTTTGCGGGATCAATGACCGGCACCACCCTGCCGAAATTCGTGTCGATAGGAGCCAGGTAGGACGAGTAATTGCCGGTGTAGGCCTGTACTCCAGCCTCCATGATCTGCCCGCTCGCGGTCTTCCATGGCACCTCCAGCCGCATCACAAAGTGCATGTTGCTGTTTTCATCCGCACGAGACACGCCCTGCCCGTTGTAGACACCGATGCCGAAGACCCCGTAGTTGCCCGATCCCTTGAGACCTTCGTCGAGCACCTCCTTGTAGAGATCCTGAGCATTCTCGGGGGTCCAGTAATAGAAGATTCCCATCCCACGCTCGCCGTTGATCGCCGAGTTGATCGGGTCGGACCGGTCCAGTGGCAGACGATTCGAGCTCGACTGCATGTTGTCCCAGCCGAAGGGAATCTTCGAGAGGCCGATCCGCAGACGGTTGACCTTGTTCTCCGAGAGGTAGACATCGCCGTAACAGTCACGGAGTTGGGTGTAGTTGATCGCGCCGTCCCGAGCCCCCGGCACGCTGGAGGCGAAGTCGGGTTGGATGTAGAAATAGAGCCGATCGCTCAAGTCTCCGGAAAAGATGATTCGGCACCGGCGGATGAAAAACTCGTTGGATGGCCCGACCGACCTGTCCGCCGGATGATACGGAGGAGCCTGGCTGTCATCGTTCCAGAGCACGCTGTTGATGCGAAACTGCGTGTAGCCACGGATGTTGATGCGGTCGTACCATTCCTTCTCGGAAGCCTTCGTCGCGCCGAAGGTCTGCTCGTCGACCGTGCGAATCGCCGGGTCGCGGATCGAATCCCACCAGCGACCGCCCCCGCCCCCACCTGAGGCCGACGGCCGGGCGGTCATTTCGTCGACCGTCTCGATCGCAGGATCCCGAATGCTGCTCTGCGCCAGCGATCCTTCAAGGAGGAAGTCGACCCTGGGCACGACGATGTCCGTATCGCTTGCGGATTCCTCGGTAGCCTGTTCTAGCGTGGTAGCAAACGATTCGGCCCTCACGGGCGTCTGCACCGAGGGTACGCCCGCGAGTAAAGCGACAAGGAACCACAGCGAAAAGCGATCTATGAGCCTGGGCAGAATAGTCGTGCCATTCGTCATAGCCGTCACAATCGGCAAACTCAGGCAGGAAGTGTTAGGAAAGTGACTCCGTTTACCTGCATCCCGTAAGGTTTCATCCGGTGGCCTTCCCAAGATTCCGCATCCCGCCTCCTCCACCCGGCCTGCCACGGCGACTTCGCCCTTGGTACATGGTGCTGGCGGCGATCGCCTCGGCCCTGGCCGCGGCTGTCTCGAGTTGTCCGCGGCACGATGCCGCAGGCCGGCCGCTGTGGCGGGTCGAGATGGTCAACGACGGCGACACGGTGACCTGCATCGATGAGGCGGGGCAGACGGTGAAGATTCGTCTGCAGGGCATCGATGCACCCGAGTTCGACCAGCCTCACGGTCGCTCGGCCCGCAACGCGCTCGACCAGAAACTCGCCGCGCGCCGGGTGCGGGTGGCCGGGACCGCCCGCGATCCGCATGGCCGACTGCTCGGCACGCTCTGGCTGGACGACCGCAACCTCAATCGCGAACTGGTGGCCGAGGGTCATGCCTGGGTGTTCGGTGGTTTCGCTCCCGACCCCGACCTCATCGATGCCGAGGAGGCGGCCCGGCGGGCCCGCCGCGGGCTGTGGGCGATCGACCATCCGGTTTCACCGTCGCAGTGGCGGCAGGATCACCCCCGCCAACGGTGACGAGGCCACGCCGCAGGCTCCACTTCCGGCGCATGCGGCCGTCGTTTAG
>JBIKNV010000431.1:0-3046 GCA_044358475.1 Pirellulales bacterium
AAACCGTCCCTCCGGGACTCGCCCGGGCTATAATCTCGGTATGAAGAGATTTCCGACGATGATCGTCGCGGGTGCCGTGCTTGGCTTGTTCGTGGGGGCGGATGCGTTTGGCTGCCCGAACTGCAAGGATGCGTTCGCGACCGGCGATGCCGACGCGGTCAACGTCGCCCGCGGCTACTTCTACAGCATCCTCCTGATGCTCGCGATGCCCTTCACGCTCGCGGGCACGTTCGGGGCCTACGTCTGGCGAGAAATGCGCAAGCAGCAGCGCAGCCAGTCGCAGGATCAGCCGGCGCCGTGAGTCGTCCGCCCAGAAACTATCTGGCGCGAGACGAACAGCGGCGGATCTTCTGGCGATTCATGCCGCCGGCGATCGCGTTCATCCTGATCGCCACCTGGGTGGAACAAACCTGGTTTCGCCAACCCGCACCACCGCCACCGCCGCAGGTCGATACGCGGCTGGTCGACCCGCTGGCCGATGCGAGCGAGCCCGACGCGGTGCTCATCGAACAGGACCCCGAGCCGTTCGTGGCGGAGGAGGGGGGCGTACTCGCTGCGTCGCCGGCGGCGCTCGACCGCGTTCGTGACGACACCGTGTTTCGAGAAGCAGACCGTGACGCCTGGTTCGGGATCTGGAAGACGCTCCGCGACGACGGCCCACCGCCGTCGCCGGCGGTCCGCCGGGTCAGCTTCGCGGAACTCTTCGGCCAGCCGCGGAGTTTCCGTGGCCGCCCCGTAGCCATCGCCGGTACGCTCCGACGACTGGAGCGGGTCGATGCCCCAGCCAACGACTACGGCATCGACGACTACTGGCAGGGCTGGCTCGAGCCGGAGGGTGGTCCAGCCTCGCCGGTCGTCGTCTATTTTCTCGATATCCCAGCGGACATGCCGACAGGCCTCGCCATCGCGGAGCGAATCGACGCGACCGGCTATTTTTTCAAGCGCTGGGCCTATGCGGCCAAGGACACCGTTCGCCTCGCTCCGCTCGTGATGGCGGCGTCACCGCGATGGTCGGCGCGGCCTCCCGCCCGTCCGGCAATTGATTTCGTGGGGGCCCTCACGACGGGTACAATCCTTCTGATAATACTGGTGACGCTGGTCGGCATCTGGCTTGCCAGTCGCGGCGCTTTGCCGGTCGCACCACCGCCGGCCGACCTCGAGCAGGCGCTGGCCGGCGAGGAGATCGTTTCCACGGAGGAGGCCCTGCGACGGCTGGCGGACGACGAGAGACGCCGGGAATTGTGATCATGAATGCTGTGACGAAACGACGACAGACGTTCATCATCCTCCTCGCCCTGGTCGTTGCCGCAGGGCTTCCGGCGGTGCAGGCGGCCGATCCCGATCAGCCGGCCGATTCGCTCGCCGCCTATCTCTCCTCGTGGGACCTGGATCAAAGGCGTTGGGCGGCATTCGACACGGCAGGACCGTGGGATGCGTCTCGGCAGTCATTGCTCCTGAAGCTCATGGCTCGGCTTGGCCGTGTTCCCGCCGACACGCTGGCCGCGTGGCAGGCTGCTGCGGCCAACGTGTCGCAGTCGCTCCCGACCATGGCGGCAGATGCCCTCGTGAGGATCGAGGGTCGCGGGGTGTTCGTCGCCCCCCAGCGGCTCTCCGCCGAAGAGGCCGCCCTCGCTGGCCGGTCTCATCTCGATATCCTGCGGGTGGCCACGGCTGCCGGCCAACTGGTCGATGTGGTCGTTGAGTCGGCTCCGCTGACCTGGCCGCGGTGGACGCCGATCGACGAGCCGGTCGCCGTAGTCGGGCTCCCGCTCACGACGGCGGCTGGGCCGGTGCCTGAGGCCGACGGGCAGGCCTGGCCGGTTGAACCCCATGCCTTGCTGATGCTCGGCTCCCGGCTGTCGTGGTATCCGTCGACCACGCTTCTGGGCAGCCTCGGCATGGACTATGCAACCTTCGACAGTGTCGTCGATGGCCGGCCGCTCGTGGCCGGCGACACGGAGGCGTTTTACGGGATTCTCGCAGCCGCCGGCCGGGCCGATCCGCAGTCGATCGATGCGGCCGTCACCGGCATGACCGACATCATCCCCCTCATCGACCCGGCTGAGAAATGGTTTACGACCCACCGCGGCGACCTCGTCACCGTCGAGGGGATCGCCCGTCGGGCCACCCGCATCGCGATCGACGATGCCGAGCAGCGGCGTCAGGTCGGGGCCGACCACTACTGGGAGCTGTATGTCTTCGTGCCCACTCCCCTGATTCGCGTCAACGACCACCTGCAGGACGACTTCCCGATCGTGTGCTGCGTGAGGTCGCTCCCGGCCGGAATGCCCACGGGCGATCGGATCGCCGAGCGGGTGCGGGTGTCGGGATTCGCCCTCAAGCGGTATGCGTATCCACTCCAGCGGGTGCGGATCGCGTCGCCGCAGGGAGACGAGGAGGTGGGAGGAGGGCGACGTGAGACGCCGCTCCTCGTCGGTCGCGAGGCCCGGTGGCTCCCCAGCCCGTCGCCGCGCCGCATCTCGGAGGATATCGGCTGGGCACTGGCCGCCATCGCAGCGGTCGTCGGCCTGCTCATTGCTGCCGCCGCCTGGGCAACGCGGCGGTCGGCCCGCAGGCTGGAGCAGGAAGCCCGCGAGCGGCTCCCCGACCGGATCGACCTCAGCTAAAACCGCGGAGGCTCGGGGGTCGGCGAACGCTCGACGAGCGTTGGGCGTATCCTCGCCCCCGCGAGGCGACTTTTGCCGCCCCCGGGCCGGCGATACACGTAGGCTGAAAGCGCTCTCGGGGGTCGGCGCACGCTCTACGAGTGTTGGGCCGTCAGAGGGGCCTGAATGCCGCGGGGGAGAAGCGGCTCTTGCTCCCCGTGGATCGTGTGCGAAAACGTGGGTTTCTACCATCCTCATCACACGCCTTGACCTCAGGGAGACCTAGCCATGCGACGCGCGAAGATTTCGATCATTGGGGCCGGCAATGTCGGGGCCACCACGGCCCACTGGTGCGCGGCGGCCGAACTCGGCGACATCGTGCTGCTCGACATCCCGGCCACCGAAGGCATGCCGGCCGGCAAGGCGCTCGACCTGTTCCA
>JBIKNV010000432.1:0-3045 GCA_044358475.1 Pirellulales bacterium
TGCGATATTGGCAAACCGCGTTTCACGGCCGACCTGCTCTGCGGCCAAGATATCGAGCGAAATCGTGTTGCGTTGGTCACTAGGGTTGCGGATGAACTCGCCCGCGACGCCGGTGAACAACCCTACCTCGGAATGATGGCCTCCGTAGCCGGCATGCGAAATGCCCGAGAACACCGTGAATCGGCCGCGATGGTCGTCGAGCAGCTTCAGGTAACGCGTGGATTCGTAATCGAGCCCTGCCTTTTCCGGAAAAAGATACGGCGCGTGACAGCCCAACCGGCGGCTGATGAGCACCATGCGCCGCGGCGCCAGCTTCTCCGCTTTCGCTTCCGCCCCAAGGCCGAGCGGGAGCATGGCGTCGAGCAGCGGCAGGCCGATGGCGACGCCCCCGGCGCGGAGCATCGTACGGCGCGAGAGCAGGCGGGTATTCAGGGGAATCATGGTCTTTCCGTCCTTACTTGGTGAGAAACGCGGGGCTCTGGACGACTTCATGGACGAGGGATCGCAGCCCGTGATTCCGCTCGCGGGTTTTGGCGGCGACGGACTGCACGACTTCGCGGTCCGCAAACTGCACGTCGGCGCCGGTCGCGAACACGAGCAGTTGCCGCGCGAGGTTGCGGGCGAACTGCTCCTTGTCTTCGAGCAGCAACGCCTTGTAATCGTCGATGTTCTTGAACTCGCGGCCTTCCGCCGTGGCGCCGCCGATTTCCACGCCGGGCCCGCGCCAGGCAATCCGCGCGCCATAGCCGAGATGTTGGTCCCCCGCGATCACGCCGTCTACCACGAGCGACCGGATCGGCACCTGACCTTTGGAATTGCGCTCATCCGACGCACGATAGAACTCGCGCCAGCCGCCGATCACGTCGAATGATTCGAGCGCGAAGCCGGGTGGGTCGATGTGCTTGTGGCACGAGGCGCATGAGGCGATGGCCTTGTGCTTCGCCAACTGCTGGCGAATCGTCGTCGCGCCGCGGATATCGGGCTCGATCGCCCCCACATTCGGCGGCGGCGGGGCGGGCGGAGTGCCGATGATTTTTTCCAGCACCCATCTGCCGCGCAGAATCGGCGACGTCGTCGTGCCGTCGGCGGTCACTTTCAAGATGCTGGCGTGTGTCACCACGCCTCCACGGTGAGCATCAGGTGGAAGCGAAACCCGCCGCAGTTCGCCGCCATACACCCCGTCGATGCCGTAGTGCTGCGCCAACCGTGAGTTGAGCATCGTCCAGTCGGAATCGACAAACTCAGCGACGCTGCGATCGTGCCGCAACATTTCGCCGAAGAACATCTGCGTCTCCCGCGGCATGGACCAGAGCAAGAACGCGTCGAACTCGCGATACAGGTTCGGGTCGGGCGTGGTCGCATTGATCTTCCGCAGTTCGAGCCACTGGCCGGTGAAATTCTCGATGAAGCGTTGCGCGCGGTCGTCATCAAGCATCCGCTCGACCTGTGCCCGCAGCACCGCGGGCGTGCGCAGCTCGCCTCGGGCGGCGAGCGCGGTCAGTTCGTCATCGGGCAGCGTGGACCAGAGGAAGTACGACAACCGCGAAGCGAGGGCATGGTCATCGAGCGAACCCGGGCGTTCGTCGAAGTAGAAGAAACGCGGCGACGAAAGGATCGCCTTGTACGTGCTGCGCAGCGCCGTGTGGAATTCGTAGCCGTTGTCCAGACACTCCTGGAAAAAGCCCACGTAGTAGGCGAGCGTCGCGTCGTCGACCGGCTGGCGCAGCGCCCGGGGCAGAAATTCCCGGAGCAGCCGCTCGCCGTCGGCCTGCGGGTCGGCCGAGACGGGGATCAGCGGATCGCGCCGCCAGTCCTCATCGCTGCGGTTCTCTGGGATCTTCGGCAGCGGCTCGCCGGCACGTTCCGCTTTCACGACGCTCGCGGGTTTGAGCGGCAAATCGCCGAACAGTCGCTTGTGGCCCGGCGGCGGAAAATCGCCGAGCGGGCCTTCGAGTTCCATCAGTTCGAGTGCGAACCCCGGCCCGGTGAACGTCCCGTCGAGCGGCTGGCCTTTGAGTTGGTCCTGCAATTTGCCTTGGTCGGGCAATTGCCAGCCGTTGATCTGGATGTAGTCGCCCTTGTCCAGCACCACTTCGAGTTCGAGCGCTCGGGGGGCATCAGCCGGCGCGTCGAACGTCGCCAACGTCCGCCGCCTGCTTTGATCGAGGGGCGGCCCTGCGGCCTCGGAGTCCCCGCCGGAGTTCCGAACGCGAACTTCCAGCGGCAGCGGATGACCGCCGGTGTTGACCGCCTGCGCGACAACTTTCAGCCGATAGCGGCCCGTCGCGGGAACGTCGACCGTCTGGAGGCGGTATGTGTTGGTCACGATGTACACGATCAATCGCTCGCCATCGAGCCGCATGGATTTGTCCTTGTAATTTTTGAGCGCGGTCTTTTCGAGCCACTCCCTGCCGGTGCGGCGAAACGCCAGTTGCTTTTTCGGCGGCCGCGTGGCAATCGCGGCATCGAGCGCCAGATCGGCGGCCTGTTGATAGCGCACCAGATGCGAGGACGAAACATCGAGCCCCTCGCTCACATTGTCGAAGCCCGCCACGGAGCCGTCGTCCGGCAGCACGTCGCCGAGCTTGACCGAGACCCCCAGCAGGTCATTGAGCGTATTCTCGTGCTGCGTCCGATTGATCCGCCGCAGGGCGACACGGCCCTCGGTCTTTTGGCGCGCCAGCGACGCGGCGTGCAGGGGGTTGTGAAGCGCGCCGACCGCAGCGCGGCGTTCTTCGGCCGACGGCTGTTCGGCATCTTCAGGCGGCATCTCGCCGGCCTCGAGCCTGTCGTGAACTCGCACCCACATCGAAAACGCGCGGGGATCGGACAGGTCGAACTCAAGCCGTGCCAGATCGAGCCCCGCTTCGGGATTCTCGCCGCTGTGGCAGTCGGCGCAATGCTTTTTCACCAGCGCCGCAACGTCGCCCGGAACCTCAGCCCCAGCGGGCGTGGGAAACACTCCCGAACAGCACAGCAGGGCGGCGAGAAGGGGGAGGCTGGGTTTCATGTGAGTGATTCACCAACAGCCGGAAACCGTTTGCT
>JBIKNV010000492.1:0-2717 GCA_044358475.1 Pirellulales bacterium
CGAGACCGAGGTCGGAGCCCACGTCATCTGCGTGACGATGAGAGCCCCTACGAATCCGATCACCGCCAAACCTCCGAGGAGCGCCGCCACCCGCAAAAGAACCTGGGCCTTCGCTCTGCTGGCGTAAGCACTGCCTCGCGGTGCTTCGAACACGGTGTCCAATGCCGCGAACAGGTCCGACTCCAGGCCGTCCTGTGCGGCAGCGTTGACTTGGGCGTTCGCCACTTCATCGATCAGCCAAAGGGCACCGAGGTCCTTGGCGATCTTCAGCGGAGTCGGGCACTTCGAGCACTTGCCGCTCTTGCCCGCCGCACTGGTCGGAAACTTCAGGAGATTCCCACACACCGGGCACAGCAGCCTGGCGACGCCAGCATCTCCCTTGATTGCCGGCACGTCCTGCAAGACCGCCTTGGCGAACTCGACGCACGTCGGAAAGCGATCCGCGGAAACCTTCGAGAGGCCCCTGTGGACCGCGTTGACCAGCGAAACCGGCAGGCCCGGGCATTTGGTCTCGAGCCGGGGCGCCGGCTTTGTCATGACCTCCACGATCAGGTGGGATGTCTGGCCCGTGAACGGCTTGGTGGCCGCGAGCAGCTCGTAGACGACCACGGCCAGTGAGTACTGGTCGGTTCGGCCGTCAAGGGTCGGCTTGGGCGAAAACTGTTCGGGGGCCATGTACCCATGTGTTCCCAGTCCCGTATTCGTGGCGGTGAGCGTATGCTCGCCATCAGCGTCGCCATGGCCTTCGAGGATCTTCGCCACGCCGAAGTCGCCAAGGTACGGGGCCCAGAAGGCGTCGAAAAAAATGTTGCCCGGCTTGACGTCTCGGTGAACGATGCCGTTGGAGTGGACGTAGTCCAATGCACTCGCAACCTCCAGCAACCAGCAGCGAAGCATTCCCGGCGGATTCGGCCGCGGCTTGCCCTGGGAATCCCGCAGCCGGCGGTTCGAGAGCGACCCGCCTGGCAGAAACCGCATGACGATGAAGGGGCGTCCCTCGTGCTGCCCGAGATCGTAGATGGGAACGATATTGGGGTGTGTGAGTTGCCGCAGAAGACGAATCTCCCGCGAGAACCGCTCGGCGAGTGTGGGGTTTTCGAAAAGCGACTGCTTGGGAATCTTGATGACGACCGGCGATTCGCTCACCGCATCCCACGCGCGGTAGGCCACGCCCATGCCGCCGGAACCAAGGTGGGTGAGAATCGTGTAGCGACCGGCAAGGCACGTCGAGGCGAGACCGTCTTTCGCGCCTTTCGCATCGACCATGGTGACGAGCGTTCCTCTGAGCGGGTGGCGAACTACGTTTCACGTCCAATCCCCCTGCAGAGTATAGCCAAAATGGGGGAATGACTAAATCCACGAACCGGTGGCCGTGTTTGATGCCGCCGGGTCGTCCTGCACGCGCGACTTTCCTGCGCCGTGAGTCGCCAGGAACCGCCTGGCCCGGCTCAGCCCATGCCAGCCAGGCTTCGACACCGCATGGTGCCGCGATGAGAAGTCGCGACCGATCCCGTCGCCACCGCGACCGGGTTACCAGCAGAACTCGAGCCCGGTCGTCACACCGTGCAGGAATACGGTGTCGCTCATGTCGATGTCCGCGGTCTGGTCCGCGATGTTGGAAACCGGAAACTGCGACTGCGGCACGGCGACGCCGCTGAACCAAAACCACGTGTAGCCCAGCCGCCATGCGAGCCACTGGGTGATCCAGAGGGTCGAGTTCACGCCCACTTCGCCGACGAAAGACGTCGTCGATCCGCTGGCACTGACGGGGTCGTATGGGGGAATCCGGCCGTCGAAGAGCGCCGTCTGCTGCCACGCCTGGTTGTAGAAAACGCCCGCCTTGCCGAGGCCCTTCACCTGCCACCGCCCGCCCCGATCAAAGAGCCGTGTCAGGCCGCCGACCTGCCAGCCGTACAGATCGTTGGCGACGCGCCCCTCGAAGCTTCCCGGGCCACCTGGCTGCCCGCCCGAGGGTGGGTAGCCGTAGGCGATGACCGACGACTGATCCCACTGCACCCAGCGGAAGCCGGTCAGCCAGGTGAAGACGCCGCCAGTGCCATACCGCCAGTTGAGTTCGGCACCCTGCAGCTGGGCTTCGGTTCGCATCGACGCAACGACCACGTCCGTGAAAGGCACCGGGGGTAGGTTCGATGTCATCTCATAGGGGCCACCGGCAGCCGGCACCCGCGTGGACGACTGGAACGGCTGCGCCCAGAGATAGTTGCCCTCGATCGACGTGCAATCGTCGAGGCACCGCACGAGGCCCGCCCGGAAGCCGGGCGTGGCCGAGGTCTGCGCCTCGTTGGCGTCGAGGGCGACCAGCCCCGTGGGCCCGGTGAGAAACGGCATGCTCGGGATCTGGCCTTGCCAGAGCACGAGGCTGTCCACCTGGGCGCACCACCGCGGACCGCAGCAGCCCGACAGACAGCAGGCGAGCTTGCCCCTGCCGCAGCGGCCGCAGGGCGCGGGCGCGAACGAATCGAAGGTATCGAAGGGCGCCCAAGGCTCAGCCACAGACTCGCCCATCGGCCCTGCCATCCCGTCATCGATGGCGGCATAACTCTCCTGAGGCGCAGCCCCGACCGAGCCCGGCTCGCCTGCGACGTATCCGTCGCTGCTTCTCGCCGTCGTGGCGTCGTCGAGGAGCCCCGCATCGAAGCCGCCGTCCACGATCACGGACTGCGCGGTGACGCCGTCGCCAACGCCGGAAAAGTCTT
>JBIKNV010000433.1:0-3032 GCA_044358475.1 Pirellulales bacterium
CAGCACCATCCACGTCACCCAGCAGGTCTACGATCGCCTGAGCGACCTCTACTCCTTCGATGGACCTTTCGATCTCGACCTGCGCGGCAAGACCGCCGTGAAGACATGGCGACTGAGGAGGTCGGCGGAGGCCTGATCGCCCCGCCGTGCATGAACCATGGCCGACCTCGCCGATCCCCTGACGATTCCGGTGCTGCCCGCGGCGATGTTGGTCGTCGGGTTTCCCCTGCTGCTGCTTCTGCTCACCGAACTGATCAATTCCGGTCAGCGGCGCAACTGGCCCGTCATGCCGACGCTGCGAACCCTTCGCAACCTCGTGGTGCCAGCCCTCGCCGTGATGCTGTTCGTGACACAGGTCTGGCAGTTGCCCACAGACGACTTCTTCGTCCGGCTGGTGCAGACCGGCTTCTGGCTCAGCGTGCTCTACGCGGCGCTCACGTTCATCAACGACGGCATCTTTGGCGCCGTCCGGCAGGGATCGTGGCAGGAGCGGGTTCCCAAACTGCTGCGCGACCTCGCGCGTGGCCTCCTCGTCGCCATTGGAGCGGCGATCATCTACTCGCAGGTATGGAAACAGGAGATCTCGGGCGCGCTCACGGCCCTTGGCCTTGGCAGCATCGTGATCGGCCTCGCACTGCAGGAACCGCTCGGCAACGTCGTGTCGGGACTGATGCTTCTGCTGGAGCGGCCGCTGAACATCGGCGACTGGCTGATCGCCGACGGCACGACAGGCAAGGTCATCGAGATCAACTGGAGAAGCGTGCACATCGAGACACTGCTTCACGAGATGCGGATCATTCCCAACGTCTCTCTCTACAAGGAGTCCTTCAGCAACCTCTCCCGCCCGACGTTCGAGCGAACCGAAACCTACGACATGGGCTTCTCCTACGACCATCCGCCCAACATGGTGAAGCGGGCGATGCTCGAACTGCTGGAGACCACGCCGGGCGTCCTGCGACAACCCCCGCCGGAGGTGCACACCCTCGCTTACGGCGACTTCTCGATCACCTACCGGCTCTTCTTTACCGTCGCCCGGTATGAAGAAGTGTTGCCGGTTCGTGATGCGATCCTCAGCCGGATCTGGTACGTCGCCCGCCGCCACGGGTTGCAGATTCCGTACCCGATCGCCGTGCAATACCGTCATGGCGAATCCCCTTCGCCACCGCCGCCCACCCCCTCCGAGCTCCTGGAGCGCTTTCCTCGCTATCGACACGTTCGACAGGCATTGCTGGACGCGGCGAAGCGACAACGGCAACCGGACGAGGGCGGGCCCGGGGCAGTCGACGCCTTGCATCAGGATGCCCGCGTGCTCATGTTTTCCGCCGGCGGGGAGATGCTTCCCTTTGGAAGCACACGGAACGGCTTCACGCTTCTGGTGGAGGGAAAGGCCGCCCTGTCGGCCCGCGACGCCGACGGCCGGGAGGTGCAGATCGCCAGCCTCGGACCGGGGGATTTCTACGGCGAGGCGACCATCTCCGCGGGCCGGCCCAGCGACATGCGGGTGGTGGCGGAGACCGACGTCACCGTTGTGGCGTTCGACGCTGGCGTCATGGCCGAGTGCCTCCAACGATCGAGCGGCCTCGCCACGGAGATCGGCGACGCCATCGAAACCCGGCGGCGTGCCGCCGCGGCCATTCGGCAACGCAAGGGCGGCCTTTCAGCCTAGCCGTCAGGCACTACTCCAGCGGGATCAAGACGCCCACGTCCTCGTCGTCCTCGAACGGGTCGAAGTCGCCGTCGAACGGCCCGAAGGCTCCTGGGATGGTCGCGCTGGTGGGCATGGCTGGTAAACTCCTTGTCCCACTAGTCCACACAGGCGGCGCGACCGAATCAAATCAGCGAAATAATGGCTGAAAAACCACACTTTTCGGCCCGCCGCGAGCCACATGCCGGCCCCTCGGAGCCCCCTCGTTCGAGTGACCCCTGGGACGGGATCGCTCTCCAGCCAGCCTGTCCTATACTGGCCTTCCTCGTTTCCACGCACGTGCGTGGAATCGCTCGTTTCAATCCTGCCGAACCACCACCACCCGCGCCCCATGGCCACCACCACGACATCCACCGCCGAACCAGCAGCCGACCCTTGGTTTCAAGACCTTTTCGCCCAGCGGATCGGCGGAGCGGGCTACGGCAAGGGCAACGAGATCTACAAGTTCGAACTCATCAAGCGGGCCAAGCGGCAGGCCCTCGCCGAGCACCCTGAGCGGCGGATGCTCGACTTTGGCATCGGCGAGAACGACGAAATGGCCCCCGCGAGCGTCCGCGAGGTCATGAAGCGCGAGGTCGACCGGCCGGAAAACCGGGGATATGCCGACAACGGCATCGCGGCCTACAAGGAAGCGGTCGCGAAGTTCATGCAGCGGGAGTTCGGGGTCAGCCTCGACCCCGTCAAGGAGGTCAACCACTGCATCGGCTCGAAGACGGCCTATGCCATGCTCCCGGCGGCGTTCATCGATCCGGGCGACGTCACTCTGATGACGGTACCGGGCTATCCGGTGGCAGGGACGGCCACCCGCTGGTTTGGCGGTGTCGTCCACAGGCTGCCCTTGGTGCCCGAAAACAACTTCTTCCCCGATCTGGCCGGTATCCCGGACGACGTGCTGTCGCGCACCAAAATGCTGGTGCTCTGCTATCCCAACAGCCCGACCGGCAAGACGGCGACCCGGAAGTTTTACGAGGGTGTCGTCGACTTCGCGCACAAGCATCGCGTGATCGTGGTGCAGGATGCGGCCCACATCATGCTCTCCTACGACGACGAACCGCTGTCATTCCTGTCGGTCGATGGCGCCAAGGAGGTCGGCGTCGAGGTCCACTCGATGTCGAAGGGCTTCCACATGATCGGCTGGCGGCTTGGCTGGGTGTGTGGACATGAAAAAATCGTCCGGGCCTTCGCCGATGTGAAGGACAACTGCGACTCCGGCCAGTTCATGGCGATCCAAAAGGCTGGCGCGGCGGCGCTTGACGACGCGGAGATTCCGCGACGCGTCCGCGAGAAGTATCGCCGTCGCCTGGAGAAACTCGTCGGCGTGCTGCGG
>JBIKNV010000434.1:0-3019 GCA_044358475.1 Pirellulales bacterium
CTGCGGCATGCGGCGTACGAGGACTGCGAGTTCGCTAACACTGGCGAGAACGGCCTCTGGCTCGACAGCGGCTGCAGCGACGACGTCCTGCGACGCTGCCATATCCACGACCTGGGCGGCAGCGCGATCTTCATCGGCCCTCGGGCCTACCGCGATACGCCGGAGACGGCCGTGCAGAGAAACATCGTCGACAACTGCTTCGTGCACGACGGCTCCGCCATCTTCCGCGGCAGTCAGGGCGTCTGGATCGGCAAGGCGTCGCACAACCAGGTGACGCACAACGAGATCTCCGACTTCCACCACCTGGGTATTTCGGTCGGGCATTCATGGGGCTATCAGCCGAGCACCGCACACCACAACCTGATCGCCCATAACCATGTCCACCACATCTGCAACGGCTATTTCAGCGACGGTGGCGGCATCTACACGCTGGGCATCTCCCCCGGCACGGTGATCCGCAACAACGTCGTGCATGACGTGCTGCCCACGCCGCTGATGCCGGTCGGGGGCTGCGGCATCTATCTGGACGAAGGCTCGTCGGAAATCCTGGTCGAACAGAATATTGTGTATGACGTCGGCGCGGCGGCCTTCACGCAGCACTACGGCAAGGGCAACACGGTGCGGAACAACATCTTTGCCTTTGCCGGCCGCGATCCGATCTGCTGCTCCCGGCCCGAGGAGCATCTGTCCTACACGTTCGACCACAATATCGTGCTGTCGGACAAGGGGCAGGCGACCTCCGATCACCACAGCCCGCTGAAGACGAAGACCGAATTCAGCCGAAACCTCTACTGGGACCTCTCGGGCAAGGAACCGTTGTTTTCGGGCGTGACGTTCGCCCAGTGGCAGGCGACCGGCCGGGACAAAGACTCGCAGATCGCCGATCCACGGTTTGCCGACGCGGCACATCGCGACTTCCGCCTGTTGCCGGAGTCGCCCGCGTTGCCGATGGGCTTCGAGCCGATCGCGACGACCGAGGTCGGCCTCTACGGCGATCCGACGTGGGTCGCCGGCCCCCGCCACGTGCAGCGTCCGCCGGTAGTCGCGCTACCCCCGCCGCCGCCTGCTCCGGCGGCCCGGCCGTTCATCGAGGATTTCGAGACCGCTGCCGTAGGCACATCGCCCACGACGTTTACCTGCTTCGACTCCAATCGGCCGGAGTTGATCCAAGTGTCTGAGGAGACGGCCGCATCCGGCCGCCGGAGCCTGAAGATCACCGATGCCGACGGCTTGAAGCACGGTTGGGAGCCGCACCTCTTCCACGGTGTGCGGCCATATGAAACGGGAAGGGTGAGGTTTTCGTTCGACCTGCTGAACTCTGCCGAACGGCCCGCTGAGTTTCACGTGGGGCTGCGCGGCTATCCGCCCCACAATGGGGAATACCGCGAGGGCCCCAGCATCCTGTTCCGAGACGACGGCACCGTCGTGGTCGCCGGCAAGGAACTCACGAAAACGCCGCTGGGCACCTGGCTGCACGTCGAAGTGCAACTCGACCTGGGCGGCGAGGGCCGTCCTGCCGCCACCGCGTATCGCCTTTCCCTCACCCCGGCCGGGCAGCCGGAACAGGCCTTCGAGGGCGTCCCTTACCTGCATCCACACTTCAGTCGCCTGACTTGGCTTGGCATCAGCAGTTCCGGCCAGCCCGGTTCGTCGTGCCATGTGGACAACGTGCGGCTGGAGTCGATCCGCTGAGCGGGAGGCCGCGGCGAGCACTCCATTCAAAGTCAGAGCACTCGCCACCACGGGGCGGCGAGGATGTTCGGGGCGAGCCATTCGAGAGTCTGCCCTGCGTGGAGCAGCAGTCCGGCCCGCGCTGTCTTGCCGTATTCGGCTCGAAAGGCCAGAAGTCCGGCGGCGTCAGACAGTCGCGGCCGAGATGTCGCCTTCACCTCGATCGGCAAGAGCCGCCCGCCTGCTTCGATCACGAAATCGACCTCGTCGCCAGTGACGGTTCGCCAGTAGTGAAGATCGAGCCTTTCCGCGCTCGCATCCCGCCACGCCAGCAAGTCATTGAGTACGAGATTTTCGAGATGCGCTCCGCCGGGCTCTTCCAGACCCGACAGGTGCAGCGCGACGCCGGTGTCACCCCAGTAGAGCTTTGGCGTCTTGATGAGCCGCTTCGTGCGATTGATGGCGAATGCCGATATACGAACGAGCAGGTAGGAGGTTTCCAGCAGGTTTAAGTACCTGTGCACCGTCGGTTGAGGGAGTGCTACATCACGGCCCAGGTCCGTCTGGTTGAGCATCTGGCCGAGCCGGTGGCAGGCGGCCCGCATCAGCCGGCGAAAGTCGGGAAGCGCGGTGATCGACGAGAGATCCTGAAGGTCGCGCTCGAGGTAGGTGCGGATGTATCCGTCGAACCAGATGGCACGTTCCCGATCGGTGCGGAGATGCAGTGCCGGCGTCGGAAAGCCGCCCCGCCGGGCCAGTCGCCTCCAGTCCTCCTTGGATCCGACACGGTCCCCGAGTAGTTCGCGCCACGCCGCATCGTCAGTTGCCACCAGTTCCGGCCAGAGGCCGGCCCGGCCCTCACCCGCCTGCTCGCGACGCGTCATTGGCCAGAGCGTCAGATAGCTTGCCCGCCCGGCCAGCGATTCGGAGACTCCCCGCATGAGCAGGAGGTTGGCCGACCCGGTGAGCAAGAACCGCCCGACCGCGCGGTCTTGGTCGATGGCTCGCTTGATCGACCGTAGGAGTGCGGGTTCCCGTTGGACCTCGTCGATCGTGATTCGGGCCCCGCCGCCGACGAGTGCCATAGGATCGCGACGTGCCACGTCGAATACATCGAGGTCATCGAGCGTGGCGTAGATGCGCTGCCCCGCAACCTGCTCCTGCACGAGCGTACTCTTACCCGCCTGCCGGGCGCCGCTCACGACAACGGCGGGCATCACCTGTAGCCGTTCGCGGAGCGCCGCAGCCGCGACCCGAGGGAGCGCTTTTTCATTCATGCCATGAATGATAATCATTCATGGCGGGAATGACAATCACAACCGCCGTGCCGAACAGGAGTGCGGCGCAG
>JBIKNV010000435.1:0-3015 GCA_044358475.1 Pirellulales bacterium
AGAAAGCGGCCAGACCGTCGGCCCCAGCAACGCCGGCTTCGCCACCGCCGCCACCTACGGGAGCCTCGGCCGAGCGGTTCCCTGCACCCGCAGTGGAAGGCCCAAGATCCGCAGGAAGCCCTCGGCATCATCCTGATTGTAGGAACCTCCCCCCTCCATCGACGCGATCGCCGCGTCGTAGAGGCTGTGGTCGCTGTGGCGGCTCTTCACCAGCATGTTGCCCTTGTAGAGATCGAGCGTCACGGTACCGGTCACGGGCTTCTGCGTCTCGCGAATGAAGGCCATCAGCGCGTCCATCTTCGCGCAGTACCAAAAGCCGTAGTACACCATCTCGGCCACCTCGGGCGCGAGGCGGTCGCGTAGGTGCACGAGATCGCGATCGAGCGTCATCTGCTCGACGAGCCGATGGGCCTCATAGAGCAGCGTCATGCCCGGCGCCTCGTACACGCCGCGGCTCTTCATGCCGACGAGGCGATTCTCGACGATGTCTGTGCGGCCGATGCCGTTGCGGCCACCGATCTCGTTGAGCGTGAGCACGATCTCGTGGGCCTTGAGCGCCGCGCCGTTGACGCGCACCGGCACCCCTGCCGCGAAATCGATCCTGACGGTCTCCGGAGTGTCGGGGGCCGCCTGTGGCGATACCGTCATCCCGAAGTCGACGAGCCCGAGGCCGTCGGTGGTGAGTTCCTCGAGGAGACCGGCCTCGTAACTCGTATGCAGGCAGTTCTCGTCGGAACTGTACGGTTTGCTCTTGGAGGCCTTCACCGGAATGTGCCGCTGCTCGCAAAACTCGATGAGTTCTTGGCGGCCGGGAAAACGGTCACGGAATTCCTTCATCCGCCAGGGGGCGAGGATCGTGATCGCGGGGTCGAGGGCCTCCGCCGCCAGCTGGAAGCGGCATTGGTCGTTGCCTTTGCCGGTGGCCCCGTGGGCATAGACCGTGGCCCCCTCGCGATGGGCGATCTCGACGCAGACCTTGCTGATGAGAGGCCGGGCAATCGACGTGCCGAGGAGATAGGTCCCTTCGTAGCGGGCCTGCCACTGCATCGTCGGAAACGCGAAGTCGCGGCACAGCTCTTCGCGGACATCGACGATCATCGCCTTCACGGCACCGCAGTCCCGCGCCTTCTTGAGGGTCGCCTCCCGATCCTCGCACGGCTGCCCGAGGTCGACGTACACCGCCACCACGTCATACCCCTTCTCGATCAGCCACCCCAGGATCACCGAGGTGTCGAGCCCACCCGAATACGCCAACACACACTTCTTGTTCATGCCTGATCCTCCACTCAACCCATTTTGAAAAACCAATGAACGAATATCACTTACCAATAACGGAGGCTCGGGGGTCGGCAAACGCTCGAGGAGCGTTGGCGTATCCTCGCCCCGCGACGAGACTTTTGTCGCCCACGAGCCGGCCCTTACGGGAACGCGATCACACCTCGTGCACCAATGCCATATTGTGCCCACCCGTCCCGAAACCGATACCCGCCACCAGCAAAATCCGGTCGCCACGCTGCAGCCGCCCCTCTCGCAGCCCCCAGGCACTCACGTGCTCCAGCAGCTGGTTGATGTCGGGCGAAGCGACGTTGGCCAGCGGTGTCACACCCCAGTAGAGCGACATCTGCCGCAGCGTCGCGACGTTGTCCGAGAGGCCCACCGTCGGCACCGCGCCCCGCCGCTTCGAGCGGGCGATTGCCGTCAGGCCGCTGCGGCTGGCAACCGCGAAGAGCTTTGCGTCGAGTTCACCGGCGATCCGGCTCGCTCCATCGACGACGGCTTGTGTGATCGGGTGGAGGCCCTCGACCAGAAACTCCGGAGCGGGCAGAAACTCCTGCACCGGCACGCCGGCACTGCCGCGTTCGGCCATGAACCGCCCCTCCATGTAGCGCCAGCGGTCGGCGAGATACTGCTTTTCCGTCTCGCGGGCGATCCGCCGCATCATCTCGACGACGAGCCGGGGATGCTCACCGATGGCCGTCTCTCCGGAGAGCATGCAGGCGTCGCAGCCGTCGAGGATGGCGTTGGCCACGTCGGTGGTCTCGGCTCTCGTCGGCCGGCGGGCGTGCTGCATGCTGTCGAGCATCTGCGTGGCCACGATCACCGGCTTCTGATACCGCTGGCAGGCGCGGATGATCCGCTTTTGCACCATCGGCATGCTGGCCACATCGGTCTCCACGCCGAGATCGCCGCGGGCCACCATCACGGCGTCGGCCGCCTCGACGATCGAGTCGAGATTCTCGATGGCCTCCCGCTTCTCGATCTTGGCCACGACACGGGCCTGCGACCCACGGGTCCGGAGGAGTTCCTTGAGAAGTTTCACTTCGACCGGACTGCGGACGAACGACAGGCTCACGAAGTCGGCCCCGGCGGCTGCCGCCCATTCGGCATGCTGCCAATCGGCCTGACTCATCGCCGCCACGGAGAGCTTCACGCCGGGCAGGTTCACGCCCTGGCGGCTGCGGACGATTCCTCCCTGCACGACACGACAGCGGGCGAAGTCGGGCGACTTCTCCTCGACCACGAGGCTGATCGTGCCATCGGCAAGCATCACGCTGTCACCCACGGAGAGTTCATCGACGAGTGGCGCATAGGTCGTGACGAAGCGGTCGGGCTGATTGCTTTCCGTTCCGCGGATGAACCAAATCGAGGCCCCCTCGACGCACTCGAGCGTGCCCCCGGGCAGTTCGCCAAGCCGGATCTTGGGGCCGGCAAGATCGACGAGCACCCCCACCGGCCGCGTCAAGGCGTCGGAGACCCGACGGATGCGGTCGAGCGTCTCCTGGTGTTCCTCCATCGACCCGTGCGCCATGTTCAGTCGAAACACATCGACGCCTGCTTCGACGAGGCCGTGAATGGCCGTCTCCTCGCGGCTGGCCGGGCCGATCGTGGCCACGATCTTGGTGCGGACGACCGGGGGCGCCACGGGAGGGGGGGAGATCATGGCGGGAGCACGGCTCGACATGGTGCGTGTCCTTCGAGATGGCGGATGGAGAAGGAGAGGAGAGGAGAGGAGAG
>JBIKNV010000436.1:0-3012 GCA_044358475.1 Pirellulales bacterium
ATATGCAGGTGCGGAATTCGCGGACGGTGCCAAAGCGGCCGGGGCATCCGCGCGCAGGCCCGTCGTCGTGGC
The DNA here is from genome assembly GCA_044358475.1 of Pirellulales bacterium. Classification (GTDB taxonomy): domain Bacteria; phylum Planctomycetota; class Planctomycetia; order Pirellulales; family UBA1268; genus CACORA01. The sequence continues at coordinate 73 of JBIKNV010000436.1, forward strand.
CAGGGCGGCCAGCATCACGGCGGCGGGCAGAAGCGGAAATTGCCGGTTCACGTCCGTGGTCCTCCTCAGCTCTCTTCGGCACATCCACGGGAATTCTCCCGCGGCGGGACGGGGTTCCGTCAAGGCTCTTGGCTATCGTAAACCCTAGGCCGCTTGCGGGCCTGCCGCCATGGTCCGCCAGGACAGGTGGCGGGCGGCGTGGAGTTCAGGGCCGCCGTACAGGCGTAGCCGGCTCCAGACGGGGGCAGGCACCTGTTCCCGAGGAAAACGAGGCAGTTCCCGGGGCGGCCCCTGTTGCCGCGACGCCCGCGGGCCGGAGGTCCGGTTCACGATCGAGGCGCCACGACTCAGGCCGCGTACTCATCCAGGCCGATGACCGTGAGCCCGGGAAACCTGACGAAGTCGCGATCCTCCGTGAGAAGGGTGGTGGCACCATGCTCGAGGCACAACGCGGCGATCTGCGCGTCGAAGACGAGATTGCCAGCGACGCCGGAGCGCTCGATGGTACTGCGCAGCAGCGGAAGGTAGCGGTCGCCTGGTGTGAGCAGGCGGACCGACGGACTTTGGATGACCGACTCGATTGCCGATAGGGCATCCATGATCGGCGTGGGTGGATCGAAGACGCGTTCATGGGTCACGACACGCAGGTACTCCCCGACACAGAAGATCGGCAGGGCCCATGCTTCGAGCCCCTCTGCAAGTCGACGAATCGTGGCGAGGGCGACCGCGTGCCGGGGTGACTCCTCGCGGTTGGCATAGACGAAGATGTTGGTGTCGACGGCGATCATCGCCGACCTTCCATCACCTCGAAGAGCCGATCACGATCGGCGACGTCGGCGCCGGGAAGAAGGCGACCTCGATGTGTTTTCCACTGCAACCGATACGGCGAGCGGCTCGTTTCGCGGCGGGCGAGTGCCGCCGCGAGCGCATGCTCGACGAATGCCGTCAAGGTCGTGCCCTTTTCCGCAGCACGACGCTTCGCGTCGGCGAGGAGGGCATCGTCGATGTCCATGGTCGTTCGCATGCATAAAAGCATATTGCACAGGCACATATGCGTCAAGCACCGAGTCCGCAGCCGGCTCCAGACGGGGCCAGGCACCTGTTCCCGCGGAACACGGGCCAGTTCCCGATGGTCCGACAGGACAGGGGTCTGAACCGTCCGGTTTTCGTAGTGTGTCGTTTTTCTTGGGTGCATCCATGCCAGGCAGCGGCGCAGAAAATCCCGCCTCCGGGGCCTCGACGGCAGCGCCGCGGCGCGAGCGGCGGCTGCTCGTGAGCGGCATTCTCGTCGTCGTCAACCTGATGTGGGCCGGCCAGTTCGTGGCCATCAAATACGTCGAGTCGTCGTTGGGCCCGTTTGCGATTGCGTTTCTGCCCTACGCGGTCGCCACCCCGCTGATGCTGCCGCTGCTCGCCCGCAAGCGGGCGGCTCCGCCGGTCCGGCCGACGGCCGCCGATTGGATAAAGTTCACCATCGCGGGCCTGTTCGGCCAGGTCGTCTGCATGGGCGGCATCACCTGGGCCGGCGTCGTGGGCAAGGCCTCCAACTGCTCGATCCTCTACCTGCTGATTCCGGTGCTGAGCGCGGTGATGGCCTCCCTCATGCTGGGCGAACGCCTGACCCCGCTGCGCGTCCTCGCCCTGGGCATCGGGCTCGGCGGCGTGCTCGTGATGTCGGCCTCCGATCTCCGGAACGCGGCCTTTCTCGAATCACGATTCATGAAGGGCAACCTGCTGATGCTGGTCGGATGCCTGGGCGCGTGCTTCTACAACGTGTATTGCAAGCGGCTGACGGCCACGACCGCGATCGGGGCGATCCTGGTGCTCGGGGCGACGGCACTGGTGATGCGATACGACGCGGCCCATGACCAACGCGCCGGGGGCGGCGGACCGGCCGCGGGCTGAGCCGTGGGCGGCGGGGCGAGTGGCGGTCTCACGACGGAGCCGGGGCGGCATGCAGCACAACGTGGAAATCGTCGCCGACGACGGCAATCTGTGCGGCGAGGCGCCGCTCTGGGACCCGGCGGGCAAACGGCTCGTGTGGCTCGACTACGAAACGGGCCTCGTCTTCGCCTTCACCCCCGAGACGGGCGACAAGCGGGTGATCAGCCGCGACCTGATGGTCGGGGGCATCGCCCTGGGCCGCCGCGGTCGGCTCGTGTTCGGAGGTGCCACGGGTCTCCACGTGTGGAGCCGCCAGTCGGAGTACCGCACGATCGCTTCCGAGTTGCTCGGCGAGCCGCTGTGCGTCAACGACATCGTCGCGGGACCGCGCGGGCAGGTGTATGCGGGAACCTTTCATTGGGGTCCGAACGGCATGGAGAAGCATGGTCGGCTGGTGCGCTGCGACCCCGACGGGTCGCTCGCGATCGAGGACGAGGGAATCGAACTGGCCAACGGCCTGGGCCTCGGTCCGGATGACCGCACGCTGTATTTCACCGACTCCACCGCCCGGAGCATCTTCGCGTATGACGTCGATCCGGCCACCGGCGGGCTGTCGGGGCGGCGGCTGTTCGTGCGCGTGCCTCCCGAGGAGGGCGTTCCCGACGGCCTGACGGTCGATCGCGAGGGGCATGTCTGGAGCGCGCAGTGGTATGGAGGCTGCGTCGTGCGGTATGACCCCGATGGCACGGTCGAGCGGCGCATCGCCCTGCCGGTGCGGCAGGTGTCGAGCCTGGCGTTCGGTGGCGACGACTACGCCGATCTCTACGTCACGTCGGCGGCCAACGCCTGGACCTCGCCGTATGCTCCCCCCGGCTACGACTTCCACGCGCCGAACACCGGGGGAGCGCTCTATCGCATCCGCACTGATTGCCGGGGGCGGCCGGAGCACGTGGCCGGCCACGCCTGACCCCGCCGGCCACGGAGTCGGCGAGCGACTGCATCAGGAGCACGATCACGGGGGATTCGCCATGGGCGTGTCGAGCAACAAAGTGCCGA
>JBIKNV010000057.1:0-10659 GCA_044358475.1 Pirellulales bacterium
GATCTATGAGGTCTTCAAGGTGCTCTTCCGGGAGGCGGGCGAGGAGGCGGCGTTGCAAGGTGCCGCTGCCATGCAGCAGGGCAGGGTCCTCGACCTGACGCCCCAGCGAGCCTTGGCCGCCGCTGGCGTGAGTCTCCGACACTCGCTTCCCATGGCCGACAGCATGATCGTGGCTGCCGCAGAGGAACATGGAGCAACCATCTGGACGCAGGACGAAGATTTCGAAGGCCTTCCCGGTGTCCGCTTCTTTCGCAAGAAGAAATAGGAACCGCACTCGCGGGATGACGCACCAGCCAGCGCCGCCGCAGCCCCCCGGCTCGCGCCGGGGGCTTTCTGGTGGAGCGCATTGCCCGCCTGGAGGGCGGGCTTACGAGAGCGAACGGATGTTCGCCAAGCACGCTGAGGCCAGGATGGCGAAGCTTGCGTGAAGCAGCCGGCGGGCTTACGAGAGCGAACGGATGTTCGCCAAGCACGCTGAGGCCAGGATGGCGAAGCTTGCGTGAAGCAGCCGCCTACATCACGCCGCGGGAGGGATCGAAGCCCTTCTTGCGGGCGATCTCGAAATCCTGATCGGCCTGGTCCTCGAGGCCGATCGCCTGGCAGGCCAACGCCCGGTGGTGGTGCATCACTGCCAGCGAATGGTCAAACCACCGCAGCCGACGGGCCAATTGCACACGGTCGACCCGCTCGGCCAGCAGCAACGCCTGCCGCCGCTCCCGCTGCATGCCGTCGATCGCCAGATTGAGCTGATCGATCGCCTCCTGCTGGCGGCCCAAGAGGTGCAGCACGAACCCACGGGTGTCGAGAAACTCGACCGGCTCATCGTCGCGCACCGCCAGCGCGGCATCGATGTCGGCCAAGGCCTCGGAAAGGTCGCGGCCCACGAGGGCGCGGATGTAGGCGCGATGGTTGAGCGCCTCCGGATCACCGGGGCCCGAGAGCCGCACGGCTAAGTCCGCGGCCTCGAGCGCCTTCTCCGGCGCGCCGGCCACGACATGGGCGAGGGCCAACACCCGTGCCGGCGTCGGGCTCGTCGGCACCTCTTCGGCCGCCAACTCGGCATCGGCAAGTGCCCCCTGCGCGTCCCGATTCTCCAACCGCAGCATCGCCCGCATGCAGAGGAGTTCGGCGTCTCGGCCATACCAGTCAAGAGCACGGTCCATGTGGGTCACCGCGGTCGGCAGGTCGTCCTGCACCTCGTGCAGCGTGGCCTGCTCGAGCGACCAGGCCACCACGGCCCGCCGGATCATCGGCATGGCCACAGGGGCCACCAGTGTTGGTACCACCATGCCTACGATCACCGCCGCGATGAAGAGCCGCTTGCCGGCTCCTGGCCGCCCACGAGCCGGCGCCGACTGCTGCTCTCCGTCGTCGGCAGCGACGACAGGCACATCGAATTCGGGCGGAATCGGGAATCCGTCGCGGTCGTATCGCATAGAAATGGCCTTCGGAGTTATTCTAGTTGGGAATTCCGCCGAAGTGGTGCGGTCCGGAGGAGAACTCAGCATGCCGCTTTTCGAGATTGAAACCGACGGCCACATCATCATTTCATGGGCCGCCGACGAGCAGGGCGCCGAGGCCGTCGTGGCCGATGCCTACCCGCATGAGAAAATCATGAGGCTCACGCGGCGACCGCGGGATACCTGGGTGATCTCGAAATCAGCCCTCGGCCTCACCGATACCCGCAGCGATCCGTGCAACACGGCCCGAGAATGCCTTTCCAAGGCCGCCGGCGACAAACTCCATGCCATCCGTCTCTATATGCACGAGACCGGCGACGACCTCGACCGCGCCCGCAAGGTGATCGAGTCGAACATGGTCATGGGCTGGTGAGAGAGCGCTCTCGTCACCGCACCACGGGCTCGGCCGGTGCATTGAAGCTGGCGGCACGAACCGCCGGATCGGCGTTCGGCCCGCCGACGAGGATCGACGAACTGGGCCGATAGCTCGACGTGCCCCCCGGGCGATACCCAGGATCAGGACGCCGCCGCGGCGGAGTGGCGGGAATCGACGAGCCGGCCGGCGACGACGGCAGGGGGTCGGCAGACGCGGGCGCCGGCGAGACTGGCGCGGGCGAAGCCGCAGTAGGGAACGGTGCCGCAGGATTGTTCGAGAACGCCGGCGGCTCAGCGACCGATGTGGCCGGCGGCGCGACAGCCGCCGCTCCCGCACCGAAACGACTGGCTCCAAACCGGTTCGGACCGGCATCTCCATACCGCGACTCAGGCGCGGGGGGCACAGCCGGCTGACCGGTGAAGCCTCCGGGAGAGGGCGGCGACTGTGTGGCCGCCGGTGCGACCGAATCTCCGAACGAACTCCCCATGCGGCTGTCGGCAATCCGAGACGGAGCGACAACTGTCTCAGGCGTCGCCGGGGCAACCGCCGCCGGCGCCTGATTCGGTACGGTCACCGTGGCGTAAGGCCCTGCCTGAGTCGCGATCCCGCCGACGGCGCCACCTGCAGCCGCCGCACCAGCCATCTCAGCCGTGTCGGGATACATCATCGGGGTGGGAGCTGGCTGGCCGTAGGTCACCGGCGCCGCGTCATCAGTGGACGGGTAGTTTGGCAGTTGCTGGGCAGAAGCCCGGGCAGTCGTCGGCGCCGACGCGGGAGCCACCGCCGCGTCATTCATGACATAGCCCTGGGGTGTGGTCGTTGTCGGATACGGAGACGCCATGCTGGAAGGCTTGGCCACGTTGCCGTCCGTGGTGCCGCCATCTGCAAACGGAGGCGCCGACGCGAGCTGCGCCGGATCTTTGGATCCCCCGAGCGTCCACCACGAGGAGGGCTTGGAGAGAGAAGCGCCGCTCTTGCAGCCGGAGGCCACGACGACGAGGCAGGCGGCGAATGCCACCCACGCCCCACATCGACGGCGGAATTCGTGCTGATGCTCCTGGCTCATAGCGGTCTCCAACTGGCAGGTCCTTGCAATCGCCTGAAGGGGGAATAGGCCGCACCGCGTCCGTACGTCAACGCCAGCCCTCGACACGATGCAACAAACAGGGAGGAGCGACATGAGCCGCTCCTCCCTGCTGGCGTGTGGCGGAACGTGACAGGCAAAAATGCCCAGCTTCGGCAAGCTGGGCAGGGCCCGTTTTGGCTCTGCGTGTCTATTTCTTGGCGGCGGCAAACCGTTTGCCGACGGCATCCCAGTCGATGACGTTGAAGAATGCCGTCAGGTAATCGGCACGACGGTTTTGGTAGAGCAGATAATAGGCATGCTCCCACACGTCGACACCGAGCACCGGGGTGTTGCCGTGCATGATCGGGCTATCTTGGTTGGCAGTGCTCTCCACGAGCACCTTGCCCTGCGGATCGACAGACAGCCAGGCCCAGCCACTGCCAAACCGCTTCATGGCGGCGTCGCTGAACGTCGTCTTGAAGTTGTCGTAACTCCCGAAGACGCTCTTCACGGCATCGCCAAGGGCGCCCCCCGGCTCACCTCCTTTGCCCTTGCTGATCGTCTCCCAAAACATCGTGTGGTTGGCATGGCCGCCACCGTTGTTGCGGACAGCGGTGCGGATCGCCTCCGGCACCTTCTCGAGATCAGCGATCAGTTTCTCCACCGGCAGCGCTGCGAGGGCGGCATGGCCTTCGAGGGCCTTGTTGACGTTGGTCACGTACGCGGCATGGTGCTTATCGTGGTGGATCTCCATCGTACGAGCATCGATGAAGGGCTCGAGGGCATCGAAGGCATAGGGAAGGGGAGGCAGCGTATAGGCCATGGTGGGACTCTCCTGAGGGTGCTGGGGTGATTCGTGTCGCGGGATCGTAGTCAACCCACCGTTCGCCGGCAAACGGTGGGGCCTGCCGACGGTGACGAAGGTAGGGAATGCGAGGCGGAATCGGCAGACGCCAACCCTGCGGAACCTGCTGGCCGTGCCGGATGGCCCGTGGCCCACGCAGCCGGTCAATCCCCGCACCAGGTTATGCCGACTACACATACGGCACGGAATGGTCGCGGCGGCATGGAGGCCCCGCGGTCCCCGGCGGGAGGCCTTCCCGCCACCCGAACGGATTCGTGGCTCGATGTCCCGCGCAGGCAGTTCGCGGCGTGATCAGCGCCGGCGGATGATTGTTTCCTGGTCTCGCACAGCGTCGTCATCCGACGACGGTGAAAGCGTCGTCGCCGAGCGTCGCGGCGCTGACTACGCGCCGGCCGCGGCGCCAGAGCGGCAGCCCGCCTTGGCGACGATCCTGCCAACCGGCCTCGGGGGCCTCGCGCTTGCCGCCGTCGGCATCCTGTTCGTGGCAGCCACCGTGATCGGCCCGAGCCTCGCCGAGATCGCGCTTGGGCAACCACTCGTCGCACCCGACGGACGATTTTCGCGCACGCTCGCTGCCGTGCAGAACTGCCTCGACCTCAAGAGCCCTGGCAGCCTCGCCGTGTGGGCCGGTCAGATGCTGCTCGTCACCGCGGCACTAACGGCCTGGGCCGTGCGGGGGATGCGGCGCCATCGGCGCGACGACTACAACGGACGCTTTCGCGCCTGGGGATGGATGGCCGCGCTCCTGCTGCTCGGATCCCTGGCAACACACGTGCCGCTCAGCGGACTTGTGGCATCCTTCATCGTGGATGCGACCGGAGTGGTCTTTGGCCCTGAAGGACTCGGCTGGTGGATCGCGTTGGCCACGGTCGCACTCACCGCGGTATCGCTGTGGGCGGTGCTGCCGCTGCACGGACGCACTGGGACGGCGCTGTGGCTGGGCACGTCCGCGATCCTGTGGGCCATCTCGCTGGGGTGCACGTGGGTCGCGGCAACCGGCGCCGGGAGCACGCGAATCGTGGTCGCGGGTCAGGCAGCCTGGATCCTCGCAGCGGCGACCACGCTGATCGCGATGCTGACCGCCGCGCGGAGCGTGATCCGGGAGATTCGGGGCGAGGCGACCGCGGCCGCCCCGCGCCGCGTGCAGAAGCCGGCGACGAGAACGATCGTCGGAGCCGATGCGCCCGAGTCTGCCCCTGAGAGCGACGACCGCACCGACGAAGAAGATCCGGTGGTCTTCGTCGAATCGTCCGAGTCCGCCGACTTCACTGATGGTTCGGAGGAGTCGGCCGCCGGGCGGAAGCTCACGAAGGCGGAGCGCAAACGGCTCAAACGGATGGCCCGGCTCCAGCAGGCGGGCTGACCGAAGGCTTTGACGCCGCCGGCCTGATCGTGAATAGTGCTGTCCCATGACCGTTCGCACCCGCTTCGCACCGAGCCCCACTGGCTACCTCCACATCGGCGGTGTTCGCACCGCGCTCTTCAACTGGCTCTTCGCCCGGCAGCATGGCGGCCAATTCATCCTGCGGATCGACGACACCGACGTGGCCCGCAACGTCGACGAGGCGCTGCAGCCGATTCTCGCTGGTCTGCACTGGCTGGGGATCGACTGGGACGAAGGACCAGGCGTGGGCGGCCCCCATGCCCCCTACTTCCAATCGCAGCGCAGCGACCGTCATCGGAAGGCGGTCGAGCGGCTCCTTGCCTCGGGCCATGCCTATCGCGACTTTGCGACGCCAGAGGAACTCGACGCGGAGCGGAAGGCGGCCCAGGCCGCGGGCGTGCCCTTCATCTACAGCCGTCGGTTCGCCGCCTTCGACGAGGCGACCGCATCACACTTCACCGCCGAGGGCCGGTCGAGCGTGGTGCGGCTGAAGATGCCCCGCGCGGGCGCCCTCGTGATCGACGACGCCGTCCGCGGCCGCGTGGAGTTTGCCTGGCAGCGGGAGCAGGACCACGTGATCCAGCGGGCCGATGGCTCGTGTCTCTATCATCTCGCCAGCGTGGTCGACGATCACGACCTCGCGATCACGCATGTGATCCGTGCCGAGGAGCACCTCTCCAACACGCCGCGGCAGGCCTTCATCGCCCTGTCACTCGGCTATCAACTGCCGGCCTACGCGCACCTGCCGCTGGTGGCCGAGCCAGGCAGCCGGACGAAGCTTTCCAAGCGGAAGCTCGCCCAGTATCTCAAGAACAACGACTTCAAGCAGGTGATGGAGCACGGCCTGCAGATCGCCGAGCGGATCGGTCTCGCGCCCGAGGCCGACACGTTCAACCCCGTCATCGTCGACTTCTATCGCGAGGTCGGCTACCTGCCGTGGGCAATCGATAACTATCTCTCGCTGCTCGGCTGGTCATACGACGACAAGACGGAGTTTTTCTCACGAGAAGAACTCGTCGACAAGTTTTCGCTTGCCCGCATTAATTCGTCGCCGGCGAGTTTCGACCCCAAGAAGCTGTGGGCCGTGCAGGACCATTACATGACCACCCTGCCGGCCGACGAGAAACTGACGCTCATGCTCCCCTTTCTTGTGAAGGCCGGGCTGGTGAGCGATCCGGCACCGCCGGAGACCGTGGCGACCGTGCGGAAGGTGATCGAGGCTGCAGGTGACCGGCTCAAGGTGGCCGGCGACATCCTCGCCTATGCCGACTTCTTTCTTGTCGACTCGCCGACCATGGACGAGGCGGCGGTGAAGCAGCGGCTCGCCAAGGCCGGCACGAAGCCGCTGGTGGTGGCGTATGCGGCCGCCCTCCGCGAGATCGAGCCGTTCGAGCCGCTCCCACTCGAGGCCGCGCTCAAGCAGGTCGTGGAGGAGGCGGGGGTCAAGGTGGGGGATCTCATCCACGCCGTCCGCGTCGCCGTGACGGGCAAGACCGTGGGCCCGGGGCTCTATGACTGTCTGGCCATCCTCGGCCGCGAGAAGTCGCTCGCCCGCATCGATGCCGCCTTGCCGCTGTGCGGTTAGCAATCGCTGCTCGACAGACTGCGGCGGCCATTACTCCGCCAGCGACACGCGGATGATTTCCTTGTCGTTGCGAACCACGACCGACTGGTTGGCATACGCCGGTGCACACCAGACCACGTCGCGGCCAAAGGCGACGTTGGTTGGCTCGATCAGATGGGTCCGCGAGAGTTCCTCGTAGCCGGCCGGGCTCAGCTTGGCGATCACCAGATCGCCTGTTTCAGTAAACAGGAAGAAGCGCTCGTCGTGGCGGGTGATGAAGGCGGTGGCCGAGCCCTGCGGCCGCTCACCAAATGGCCCGCCTCCCCGCCAGGCGAAATCGCCCTCCGGCACCCGCATGGCACGGAGCTCACCATTTTCGTGAAAGCCGTACACGAGGCCGTCGGCCGCGAAGGGTTGCACGTTGACCGCGGAAATTGCCTGCTTCGGCCGGTTCCGCCAGACGACTTCGACCCCGGGCGCGTCGGCACGGAGTTTTAGCAGCAGGTTCTTCCCCTGGTATCCGCCGACATAGAGATAATCACCGCTGCGGACCGGCGTCATGATGATCGATCCATTGTCGGCGTTGTACGGCGTCTCCCATAGGAGTTTGCCCGTCTCCGGTTCTACGGCGTACACGCTGTCGGGCTTCACGAGCACGAGTTGCCGGACGCCTGCGGCCTCGATGATCGAAGGGGGCACGTAGCCCTGCTCAGGGGCTTTGCCGGTCCGCCACACCTCGACGCCGGTCTTCAGATCGAAGGCGGCGGCATGGGCGATGTCGGTGCCCACCACGCAGACGAGCCGGTCGCCGTCGACCAGCGGGTGACTCGCCCAGCCCCACAGGGCGGCCTTCGTCGCATAGTCCTGCTTCAGTTCCCGCGACCAGACGATCTTCCCAGTCGCCGCTTCGAAGCAGAGGAGATGGCCCTCGGCGCCAAGCGTGTAGACACGGCCGTCATGCACCGTCGGCGTACACCGCGGGCCGGCCGGATAGGCGATCGTGTAGGTGACCGGGTACTCGTGCTTCCACAGCAGCTTTCCGGTCGCCTCGTCGAGGCACAGCACGCGTTCGTTGCCGGTCGACGTCTTCCGCTCGAAATTGGCGATCTTCACGTCGGCGTCGGTGACGTAGTCGCAGACGAACACACGCCCCCCGGCAACGGCCGCTCCGGCGTAGCCACCGGCAATCGGCACCCGCCACAGCACCCGCGGCCCCGACTCGGGAAATCGGGTGAGGATGCCCCGTTCACGCCACACATTGTCACGCGTGGGCCCCATCCATTGGGGCCAGTCATCGCCGGCGGCGGAGGCGCATGCACTGATCACCACAATCAGCCCGAGGCTGCAGGAAAACCGGCGAGTTGGCACGAGTGAAACTCCTGAGTGTGATCACGAGCGTGATGACGAATGATTGTCCAGCAGTGTATCGCAACCCGTGCCGGCCGAGCGAACCTGCGGCCTTCGTGGACGGAAACCGGGACCGTCCGTACATTCTCGATCGCGTTCCTGTTCCATCGTCCCGAACTCCAAGAGTTGTTGCCATGCCGTTGCTCGTCGTCGGAAGTGTCGCCCTCGATTGTGTCGAAACCCCCACGGACAGTCGCGACGACGTGCTGGGGGGCTCGGCGGTTTTCTTTTCGTATGCGGCGAGCTTTTTCTCACCCGTCCAGATGATCGGCACCGTCGGCGAGGACTGGCCGCGGCAGCACACGGAGTTTCTCGAGGGCCGGGGCATCGACACGGCCGGCATCGAGGTGATCCCCGGAGGCAAGACGTTTCGCTGGCGGGGCCGCTACCTTCCCAATATGAATGACCGCGAAACGCTCGAAGTGCACCTGAACGTGTTTGGCGAGTTCAAGCCGAGGCTCAACAGCAATCATCAGAAGAGCAAGTTTGTCTTCCTCGGCAACGCCTCACCGACAACGCAGCTCTCCGTGCTCGATCAGGTGCCGCAGGCATCTCTGGTGGTCGCCGACACGATGGATCTCTGGATCAACATTCAGCGAGATGAACTGGCGGAACTCCTGCGGCGCGTCGATGGCCTCGTGCTCAATGATGCCGAGGCCAAACTGCTGGCCGAAGACGAAAATCTCGTGCGGGCCGGCCACGCGGTGAGGAAAATGGGCCCGAAGTTCGTGGTCATCAAGAAGGGGGAGCATGGGGCGATGTTCTTCAGCGACCATGAGATGTACGTGATGCCGGCCTACCCGACCCCCCAGGTGCTCGACCCCACCGGCGCGGGCGACAGCTTTGCCGGAGGCATGATGGGCCACCTGGCGTCCCTCGGCCGGTTCGATCCGCAGGCGCTCAAGGAGGCCCTCGCCTATGGCGTGATCACGGCCAGCTTCACGGTTGAGGATTTCAGCCTCGACCGCCTGGCCGGCATCGAACGGGCGGATCTCGACCGTCGCATTGCCGAATACCGCCAGATGCTGATGTTTTAAGCGTGCCCGGAGGCTCTTCGGGCGTCCAAAAATTCTTCTTGTCAGACGGGACAAAAGACGATACTATACCCACGTTCAGTGTTCGTTTTCGCGGCAAATCGCTCGATTCATGGTGGCGAAGCAACCACCCCGACGACGTGCCGGGAGACGTGGGAGGCAGGGCCATGGTCATGGCAGTAGGAGTGAACGGTCGGATGGCAAAGGCATCGAAGACGGAAAAGCCCGAGACGCGGTCGCGGGGTGACGACAAAAAGAAGGCCGGCGGCAAATCGGTGACGTCCTTTCTCGACGCCAACCCGGCGCTGAAAAATACGCTTGCCCAGATCGAGAAGGAGTTTGGCGAAGGGTCGATCATGCCGCTCGGCGCCGATGCGCAGGCGCCGATCGAGGGAATCTCGTCCGGGAGTCTGTCCGTCGACCTGGCGCTCGGCGGAAAGGGCTTCCCCCGCGGGCGGATCATCGAAGTGTTCGGCCCTGAGTCATCCGGCAAGACGACGCTCGCCCTCCATGCGGTGGCGGCCTCCCAGCGGGCCGGTGGTATCGCCGCGTTCATCGACGCCGAGCATGCCCTCGATCCAAGCTGGGCGAAGAAGCTGGGCATCTCGCTGGAAAACCTGCTTGTTAGCCAGCCGACCAGCGGTGAGGAGGCGATGCATATCGCGGAGATGCTCATCAAGAGCAACGCCGTCGACATCATCGTGGTCGACTCGGTGGCGGCCCTGGTGCCCCAGAAGGAGCTCGACGGCGAGATCGGCGATTCGTTCGTCGGCCTGCAGGCCCGGCTGATGAGCCAGTCGATGCGAAAGCTGACCGGGGCCATCGCCAAGTCCAAGACGACGGTGATCTTCATCAATCAGATCCGTGAGAAGATCGGCGTGATGTTCGGCAGCCCCGAGACCACTCCCGGTGGCCGCGCGCTGAAGTTCTATTCGTCCTGCCGCGTCGATGTCCGCCGGATCGGCACGCTGAAGGACGGCGAGGATGTCGTCGGCCAGCGGGTCCGCGTGAAGGTGGTGAAGAACAAGGTAGCGCCGCCGTTCCGCGTCGCTGAATTCGACATGATGCACACCGACGGTATCAGCTTTGAGGGCGACATCCTCGACCTGGCGATCGTGGCGAAACTCGTTGACAAGACGGGCAGCTGGCTGCGGTACGGAGAGACGCACCTCGGCCAAGGCCGGGAAAAGGCTCGCCAGTTTCTCAAGGAAAACCCGTCCGTCGCCCAGGAACTGCGGGAAAAGATTCTCGCCAGCAAGGACGCGGTAATCTCGGTCGAAAAGAGCACTGACGAGAGTTCTTCCGAGAGCGAGGATTGACCCGCTCGTCGGTCTCTTCATGATCCCCCGCTGCCCACGAGCGGCCGACCCAAGCGGCTGCCCGTGGGCAGTTTGCTACTTCACGGAAAGCTTGCCATCCTGGCCTCGCTTTCCTTGGCGAACGTCCGTTCGCTCTCGTACGCCCGCCCGCTACTTCACGGAAAGCTCGCCATCCTGGCCTCGC
>JBIKNV010000438.1:0-3002 GCA_044358475.1 Pirellulales bacterium
ACGTTAGCCCGTGTCGCACGGGTTTTCTCGGGAACAGCGGTGCTTGACTTCTTCATGGTCCGCAGGCGTCTGGTGGGCGCACCCCCTCCACAGTGTCAACATTATGGATGATACTTGTAACGTCGCAATCTTGCAAGGCTACTGTGATTTTTTTGGCAGTCGCGTCCTCATCGCTGAAAATGCTAAACGGAGGGTGAATGATGTGTGGACACGCGGGGGCGATCATGGGTGGCTGGTTTGGCTGGGTCTACTGTGCGGCGGCCGTTGCCTCCGCTACCGATGACGGCTTCGTGCCGCCGCAGGCGTGGCCGGCGGCAAGCGATTACACGACCGTGTCGTGGCTGGACGGCTTTCCAAGCCGAGCGGATGGGGCCGCCTGGCAGCGGTGCATCCGCACAGGCCGCTATGCCTTCGTGCTCGATACCGAGACGATGACCGTGCCTCACCTCGGCAGCGTCGAAGCCACTCCGTACGGTGTCGCGGTGCGGTCGAAGGCGTCTGCGATCGCCGCCCTGCCGACGGCGGAACTTGGGTTGTTCGTGCAGACCGACGGCACCACCTATCGCTGCGTCGGCAGTCATGCCTGGGACGGGCTAGTAGGCCCGCGGCTCATCGAGTCGGGCCGTTGGGTTCAGCGAAATGATGTAGACGGCCTGCGGTTCCAATCGAGTGATGGAGCGTTGCTCAACGTCAACGCCCGCTTCGAGGCGGTAGCCTGGCCGGACCGGCTCTCGCTGATCCTCGCCGTGCAGCCAGGCTTTGAGGCGATTGCCCCCGGCCCTGCCTGCTTTGGTCGCGTGGGCGGAGGGTTTGGGCTCGATGGGACCAACGACGTCGTCGTTCCCGATGGTGCCACTGTCGATGCCGCCCGTTTCACGCTCGAATGCTGGGTCTACGCGCCCCCTGATTTCGACGCGGCCACCAAAGCATTTCCATGGGTTGTGTGCAAAGGCCCGCATGAACAAGCCGACGGCAACTATGGCATCACGCTCCACGGCGGAGTGCCACACGGCCGGATCAACCTCGGAGGAGGTCGCGACAATGCGTTTTCCGTGTCGGCGGGTGGGCGTCTCGCCCTCGAAGCCTGGAACCACGTGGCTCTCAGCTACGACGGCACCGTGTTGAAAATCTTCCTCAATGGCAGGCTTGGTGGCGAGACGCGGATCGAGCGGGAGCACGTCGCCGGGCCACATCGCTTGGTCCTGGGCCGCCGCGGCGACAGCTCCGGCGACGGCTACCACTTCAAGGGCGTGATCGACGAGGTCGCAATCTATGACCGAGCGCTCTCCGACGATGAGATCCGAACCCGGTTTCGCGCTCTGGAACAGCCGCTGGCGTCCGGTCCCGCCGTGTTCGTCGAGTCCTTCGATCCCGAAGGCAAGGCCTTGGCGACACGTCCGCAGGCACAATGGAAGTCGGCTGCGATGGCGATCCGTCTCAAGGCTGGTGAGCGGGTGCTTGAGCAGCGACTCGATCTGCCGAATGGAGCCGCGGCCGCCGACTGGCACGAGGTGGCGGTGGTGGTCGATCCGGCGAACATACCTGTCGCAGCGGACCAGCGGCTGCTCGAACCGGCGGTCACGGTGGAGGCGGTTCCCGTCGCGGCGAATGCCACGGCGCCGGCTAGAGCCCTCCCTGTCGGTTTTGACGCCGTTCGGGGCTGGCACCGTATCGATCTCAACAGCGTGGAGCCAAATCTCCCGCCGGAGGCGACGCGCGGGAAGACTGTGGCAGTCGGCGAAGGAGAGGTTTTGCGAGACCCACGCAACGACGTTCTTGACCGCGTGCGGCTCGTGCTGACGAATTTCAGCGATCAGGAACAGACCGCCCGACTCTGTTTCGAGAAGACGGCATTTGCGGGGTCGCGGGCGGGCAGCCCGATTACGGGACTCTCCGCGATCCTGCGCGACGCTGCCGGCCAGCCGACCGGGATCCCGGTGCAGCTCTCCAAAAACTGGCATCGCGGCCGCGGCGGCAGCCCCTACGACGGCCAGTGGTTTCATGGCTTCACGCAGGTGCGACTGCCGCCTCGCGCGGCCGTGCGCCTTGAACTCGTGATGGCCTATGGTCACTGGGGCGGCGTACCCGCCGCATCCCATGCCCAGCTCTCGCTGCTCGGCTGGGGGCAAAACCAGCTCTGGGAAGAGTCGGCGATGGGATCGTGGGGCGAGAGCATCTGCTACGAGCCGGACCAGGTGCACGTCGGGGCATCGATCCTCGACGTGCGGCCCATGCTTGTGCGATCCCTGCCGGAGGGGAAGCCATGGCAGTGGACTGGCAACGTCGGGGGTGGTGACTTTTTTCGACTCGAGGCCGCGGACGGTTCCCGCGTGTGGCGGCGGAATATGAAGGCGGAATATGTACGGCCGGGCCCGTGTCTCACGGAAGTCACCTATGCCGGCCAGCTCGGCTCGGGCATCGAGCATGCCGAGACCGTAAGCATCAGCCGCACCGACGACATCGTCCGCGGCACGTATCGCGTGCGCATGGATGTTCGCGAGCCGGTCGAGTTTGCACGGTTCGTCATCTTTCAGCTCGGCGCTGATGCGTATGCCCAAGCCAATCCGCGGAAGATTGCCGTGGGCAATGCCGCAGGGCTCGCGCGGGAATGGGATGCCCAGTGGGGTGGCAACGCGTACAAAGCGGCTGCCACAGAGTGCGTCGGTGCGATGCCGTGGGTGTCGCTCCACGGCGACGAGGCTGCGACCGACGGGATGCCGATCGGCACCCGCGGCTTCGTGATCCGGGAGTGGCGGGCAGTGCTCGGGGGACGTGAGGCGCAGCCGTGGATTGCTGAACATGGCACGCCGTCGACGAGCCGTCCGTCATCGACGATCGACATTGTGCCGCCGGCCGGGGTCACGCGGCTGGAGCCAGGAGACTTCGTCGAGGCCATCATCGAGTATCTCGTGCTCCCGCTGTCGGCTGAGGAGTACTATGGCTCGAATGATGGCCTCCGATCCGCGCTTCGCGACACGGCGAACTCGTGGCGGATGGTGCAT
>JBIKNV010000437.1:0-3002 GCA_044358475.1 Pirellulales bacterium
CCTTTGGGAATGTCTTTTGAATACGAACCTGACCACGCCGATTTCTTTTTCTGACCTCGCCCTCTCGCCGCTCGTGCTGCGGAGCCTCGCTGAGGAAGGCTACGCCACGCCCACGCCGATTCAGGCCAAGGCGATCCCGCACGTACTCGCCGGCCGCGACCTCTTCGGCTGCGCCCAGACAGGCACGGGCAAGACTGCCGCCTTCGCGCTCCCGCTCATCGATCGCATGCTGGCCACGCCCCGCGCTGCCGCTCCGCGACGCTGCCGCACGCTCGTCCTCGCGCCGACGCGGGAGCTCGCCGGCCAGATCCACCAGAGTTTCCTGGCCTACGGCCGGCATGCCGGCATCACATCCGCCGTGATCTACGGCGGCGTGGGGCAGCAGCCCCAGGCCCGCGCGATGATGAAGGGCGTCGATGTGCTCGTGGCAACGCCGGGCCGCCTGCTCGACCTGATCGGCCAGCGGCTCGTCGACATCCGCGCGACGGAGTTTCTCGTGCTCGATGAGGCCGACCGCATGCTCGACATGGGATTCATCCATGACATGCGGAAGATCATCGCCATGGTGCCCCGCGAGCGGCAGACGCTTTTCTTCTCTGCCACGCTGCCGACCGAGGTCCGCAGCCTCGCCGACACGATGCTGCGTGACCCGCTCGAAGTCCACGTGACTCCTCAGGCCACGTCGGCGGAAACGGTGAGCCAGTCGGTCGTCTTCGTGCCCAAGAAGGAGAAAAAGGCGACGCTCGTCAAGCTCCTCAAGGCGGAGGCGATGCCCCGCGTAATCGTTTTCACCCGCACCAAACACGGCGCCGACAAGCTGCATCGCGACCTCGATAAGGCAGGCATCAATGCGGCCGCCATCCACGGCAACAAGACCCAGGGGCAGCGGGAGCGGGCGTTGGCAGCCTTCAAGTCCCAGCGGCCGCCGGTGCTGATCGCCACCGACATCGCCGCTCGCGGCATCGACGTCGATCACGTGTCGCATGTCGTCAATTTTGATTTACCGCATGAGCCGGAGACCTACGTCCACCGGATCGGCCGCACGGGCCGAGCTGGTCAGACAGGTGAGGCAGTAAGCTTCTGTGACGTTGAAGAGCATTCGCGGCTCAAGGCTATTGAGCAGCTGATCCGGCGGTCGCTCGTCCGGCAAAACGAGCCATCGCATGAGCCCGTCGTCGAACGCGAGCCGCAGCGGCGTCGGCCGCCCCGTGGCAGGGCCCGGCCCGCTCCGCGTGGCGGTCGCACGGAGCCGATGGCGGCGCCTGCCCCGGTTGCCACCGCTGTCGCACCGGCGGCCGGCCGCCAGCGCCGCAAGCATCGCCGGGCACTCTAAACACGTGCCCTGCGGCGCCGTGGCCGTTGAGTCGTAACCTGATGTGGCAACGCCCCCAGCCGTTAGCTTGTCTGGCGGCTGGGGGCGGCCAACAGTCTCGAGTTGGATCGCTATACTCCTGGACATGGAGCCTGCGACTCCGCATCTCTTTGTGTATGGCACGCTGCGGCCCTGTCTGGCAGGGCTTGAGCAGCAGCGGCTGATCGCGGGGCTCGCGGTCGTTGGACCAGCCACGGTGCCCGGAGTGCTCTATGACCTTGGCCCATACCCGGCGCTGGTTGAGGGGCCGGGCACCGTCCACGGCGATCTGCTGATCCTTTCCGACGACCGGCAACTCGCCCTACTCGATGCCTACGAGGAAGCCAGCGGCGACGACCCGCTCTACCGGCGGGAACTGACCGTGGCGACACGGCCCGATGGCACCACCGTTCCGGCGTGGATCTACTCCTACCGGCGACCGCTTGCAGGTGCCCGCGTTGTCGCGAGCGGTGACTATCGCGAGGCAAAAACAGCGAGGGCTCAACCGCCTAAGGCCCGACGATGACCGTGCCGATTTTTCGCGCATGCCAAAGAGATCGCTGCTAAGTTTTCGGGCGATCCACTCATCGAAGCCCAGATCGACCTAAGGTGATTGGCCCAGAAAAAGACTCCCCGAAAAACGATAGAGCAAGTGGCATGCCGTTTGCATCCATGTTACAACGCTTGAAGCCCTGCAGACACCGACAAGGCGGCTGCCTGCGTCGTCCGCTTTCGCGGCCGGCGTGGTAGGTCGAGGTCGCGGAGTCCTGTTGGTCCCCAGGCCCTTGTGCGTTTCTTTTCTCCCCGAAGTAAGGACTAGCTTCAGATATGAGCACGAAGACGAAACTGGAGTACATTTGGCTCGACGGTTACAAGCCCACTCAGAGCCTGCGTTCGAAGACGCAAGTGCGATCAAATTTCGGAGGCTCCCTCGAGGAGTGTCCGATGTGGTCATTCGATGGGAGCAGCACCGAGCAGGCGACCGGGCACGATTCCGACTGCCTGTTGAAGCCTGTGGCGATTTTTCCCGACCCGGAGCGGAAGAATGCCTACCTTGTCATGACGGAGGTTCTCAATCCTGATGGAACCCCGCATACGAGCAATGGCCGGGCGAAAATCGATGACGACGACAACGACTTCTGGTTCGGCTTCGAGCAGGAGTATTTCCTCTGGTGCACGAAGAACAACAATCCCCCAGGCTTCCCGGCCGGTGGCTACCCGGCTCCGCAGGGCCCCTACTATTGCTCCGTCGGCGCGGAAAACGCCCACGGTCGGGCCTGCGTTGACGAGCATCTCGATGCCTGTCTCGATGCCGGGATCAACGTCGAAGGAATCAACGCCGAGGTTGCCGCGGGCCAGTGGGAGTTTCAGGTTTTCGCCAAGGGTGCCAAGCGGGCCGGCGACGAAATCTGGGTGGCACGGTATCTGCTCGAGCGAATCGGTGAAAAGTATGGTTACGCCATCGAGTGGCATCCCAAGCCGCTCGGCAAACTCGACTGGAACGGTTCCGGCATGCACGCCAACTTCTCCAACGGCCTGATGCGGACCAGCGGCGACAAGGCAGTGTTCACACGGATTTGTGAAGGGTTCGGCGGCGTGATCGACCGTCACATCAGCGTGTACGGCGCTGATAACGATCAGCGGCTCACGG
>JBIKNV010000439.1:0-2992 GCA_044358475.1 Pirellulales bacterium
GATGCGACATGGTGGAAGCGAGTGGCGGCAGTCGGGATTGAGAATCGCGGCAGCGGGATGCCTCGCCTGGATCGCGGCGGTCTGCTCCGGTGATCCCGCGCGGGTGAGGGTGCGGCTCGACGTCGATGGCGAACTGGTTGCCTCCGCCGGCCGCGAGGCCGAACCGGTGCGGCAGCCAATCACGGTGTCCGGCCGTTTCGACTTCGTCGAGACCCCTGCTGGCGACTCGACCAATGCGGCAGTCATCCGCGAGTATCGCGACGCCACGGCCGAAATCGTCGTCGATGGAGAGCGGGCCGAAGTCATCCTCGGGGAAGACGCCCGGCGACTCTCGATTGCACGCGTTGGGACGACGGCCGTGCCATTCCTTTCCCATGGCTTTCTCACCCGCGAGGAGCGGGACCTGCTCGATATCCCCTTCGACCCGCTCTTGATCGATGCTCTGCGACCGACGGGCGTGGTGGCGATCGGTGACACGTGGAATGTGCCAGCCGACATTGTGGCGGGATTGCTGGCGGTCGACACGATCGAGACCGGGTCGCTCGAGGCCAAGCTCGAAACCGTGAGCGACTGCGTGGCCCGGGTGCAACTCAGCGGCGTCATTGATGGCGCGGTCGATGGCGTGCCCACCCACGTGGTCATCGATGGCAGCTCTTCGATCGAGGCCGCCCCCGACATCTCGTCCGACTCCAGCCGCCTGCGGTATCGGCTCGACGGCAGTGTGTCGCGAGTCACGGCCACGCTGCGGGAGCGGCGGCAGGCCAGCCATGTGGCGCCCGGATTTGTGGTGGAGGCCCGCGTGGCCGTGAGCCGAACCGATGCTGTGACACCGGCCGACTCGGCGACGGCAGATGAGAGTTCGCGCCCGCCGCAAGTCACCACGGTCGCCCAGCAACGCCGCCAAGGCGACGGCCGTCCCGATCGACTGTGGTATCGCGATCCTGACGGCCGGTTCGATCTTGTCCACGATGCCCGGTGGCGGGCCGTCGAAGAGGCTCCAGGCACGCTCGTCCTGCGGCTCGTGGATCGCGGAGCCCTCGTCGCCCAGTGCTCGATCACCGCACTGCCCCCGGCCGCTGCCACCGACCCACCCACAATCGACGAGGTGAAGAAGGACATCAGCCGCTCACTGGACGGGCAGTTTGAGCGGTTTGCGGAGGCCTCGACTGATGTCCGCAGTGATGGGGCAGTCGTGGTGCGGGTCGTCTCGGCCGGCACAGCTTCGGCCCTGCCCTTCCGATGGGTGCATGCCGTCCTGTGCGACGAAGCGGGCCAGCGGGCCAGCGTGGCCTTCGTGATGGAAGCCTCGATGACGGAACGGTTTGGCATGGCTGACGACGACCTTGTCGCCGGGCTGCGGCTCAGGGCTGGGGGCGGCGGGGATGGCACCCGAGAGGCGCGGCTGCCACGAAAAACAGCCACGCCTTGACGCCCCCCTCTCCGTGTTGGAATATTGTCCCGTTTCCCCGCATGTTTCCGGGACTGCCCGGGAGTCTGCGCGGGTCCGTTTCACGCGGAGACGTCGGCCATCGAGAAGCAGCATCGCATCAACGAGCAGATCCGGATCTCGCCGGTCCGGGTGATCGGTGCGGACGGTGGGCAGCTTGGCGTCATCCCCACGGACGAGGCTCTCGGGATCGCCCGCGACGCGGGCCTCGACTTGGTCGAGGTGGCGCCCACGGAGAAGCCGCCCGTCTGCCGGATCATGGACTTTGGCAAGTTCAAGTACCAGCAGAAGAAGAAGCAGCACAAAACCCACGTTCACCACACGAAGATCAAGGAGATTCGCGTGCGGCCGAAAACCGGCCAGCATGACATCGACTTCAAGGTCAACCAGGCCAAGGGCTTCCTGCTCCACAAGGACAAGGTGGTCGTGTCACTCGTGTTTCGGGGCCGGGAGATGGCCCACATCGAGGAAGGTCAGCGGGTGATGAAGGGTATCGTCGAACAGCTCGAGGAGGTGGCGAAGGTCGAGTCACCCCCGCAACAGATGGGCCGTCGGCTGGTGTGCACGCTGTCGCCGAGGTAGAAACATCCGGACCGAACAATCGAATTCCTGGAACCAAGCAAGGAGAGTCGTCGATGCCCAAGCAGAAGACCCACAAGGGCGTGAAGAAGCGGTTTCGCCTCACTGCCTCCGGCAAGGCCAAGCACCGGCGGGCCGGTACGAGTCACCTGCAGGTCCGGCTGACGAGCAAGCGGAAGCGCAACCTTCGCGGCACAGACGTGCTGGCGAAGGTCGACACGCCCGCCATCACGGAAGCTCTGGCAGGCTACAGCTACTAGCCGCGAACCTTGCAGGAACGTCAGCTGGCGCCTCATCCCGCCGGCTTGCGCCTGGCGGCTGAGTGTCGGGAATGCCTGCACCTGGCGGCTGAGTGTCGGGAATGCCTGCACCTGGCGGCTGAGTGTCGGTAGTGAGCGGCACCCCACCCAGCCCCGGGCGCAAGCCCGGGGGCCTGCAGCGTCGACGGTCGCTGCGTCATCCCACCGGTTTGATTTCCCCGGGCGGGCCGCGAACACTTCTCCCAACGGACTGTCCACCGCCAAGCACGGCCACCGCTCCTCGGGAGTCGTTCCCATGGCGACCGTCACCACGGGTGAGGCGATCCACATCGAGCCACTGTCGCTCGAAGCGATGCGGCCATTGATCGGTCCCCAGGCGGGTCCCTGTCTGTCGCTGTATCAGCCGACTCACCGCAACGTACCCGACAACACGGTCGACCGACCGGCCTTCCGTCACCTCGTGGAGTCGCTGGAAGAGGCTCTCGCCGTATCTCATTCGCAGGAAACCGTCGAGGAATGGCTGCGCCCCTTCCACCTTCTGGCTGACGACCCGTACTTCTGGAACCACGTCCGCGACGGTCTCGGCGTGCTCGCGGCTCGAGGCCGGGCCCATGTGTTTCTGGTACCGCGGCCGGTTCCGCCGCTGGCGGTCGTCGCCCAGCGGTTTCACACGCTCCCCCTGGTACGGATGGTGGCGGCGACCGAG
>JBIKNV010000440.1:0-2991 GCA_044358475.1 Pirellulales bacterium
AATCCACGGGCGAGGATGGGGTCGACCTCGCGGGGGAGTTTGCCTGCGGGCCGCAGCGGTGCGGTCGCCGGCATCTGCATGGTGGCCCGGCTGGGCGAGCCGCAGCATGACGGACGATCGTCGGGAAACACGGCTGCGTCGCGGGCCTGCCGCCAGGCCGCCGTCACCCCGGTCTGTTGCCGGGTGGGTGTGATTTCGTACTCCGGCGTCGGCTGCACACCCCACGCGGCCGAGGTGTCGTCGTCGGCGTTGCGATGGATTGTCGCCATGCTCGGCCGCAGGTATTCGGCGGTCGTCAACTTGAGCGTGGCGGAGCCGTCGGAGAGTGGCAGCAGCGACTGGACCGTCCCCTTGCCATAGGAACGGCTGCCGACAATCGTCGCCCGACCACTGTCCTGCAGGCAGGCGGCCACGATCTCGGCCGCACTCGCCGTCAACCCGTCGATGAGCACCACCACCGGCACCTCGGGCAGCCGCCGCCCCGACGTGGCCTGCCGCGGCACGACGAGGCCGTCGGCCCCCCGCGTGGAGACGATCACGCCCTCGTCCAAAAAGAGATCGCAAACATCCACGGCCGCAGCGAGCAGACCGCCGCCGTTCCCCCGCAGGTCGACCACGATTCCACCCACGCCGTCGGCGGCACATCGCCGCGCCACGGCTTCCAACGCGGCCTGCACTTCGTCGGCTGTTCGTTCGCCGAAGTTCACGATCCGGACGAGCGCCACGGCCTGCTCGCCTTCGATCCACCAGTTCCAAGACCCGTCGGGGAGCCGGCGGTCACCACGCACACTCTCCATCGCCACCCGCTCGCGGGTGAGTGCGACGGAACGTCGCGTGGCCGATGTGGATGGTGACACGGCCGGGTCAAGTGTCGGCACCGTGCCGATCGCCGGCGTCGCCACGCCGACCACGACGATCGTGCCCGGCGTGCCACGCAGGTCGGCCACAACATCGTCGAGCGACATGCCGTCGGTGGGCCGGCCGTCGATCGATTCGATCACGTCACCGCTTGCGATGCCGGCCTGCCAGGCGGGTGACTGGACGATCGGTGCCTGAACAACGATCTGACGGCCGGAGACGGCCAGCTGCAGGCCCACACCGCCAAACTCCTGATCGAGGACGGCGTTGAGGTCGTCCTGGGCCTGACCGGCAAGAAAGCCGGAGTGCTCATCGAGCGTCGCAAACACGCCGTTCATTGCGGCAGCGAACAGCTGATCGCTGTCGATCGGATCCACGTACCGCTGCTCGATGGCTGCCATCACCTCAGCGAAGCGACGGCCGTGGCCACCGCGATCGCGGGCCATCCAGGACAACAGACCTGCGGCGAGTGCGACAAACAGGATGAGAAGGTTGCGTTTGGGCATGATGCGTGCGGGGCAGCCGTTCAACGGGCGGCGATAGCCTCCCGTGGAACGGCGTGGGATGGTTCAGGCACCGCAGGTTCGGTGACGAAGCGATGGCCTTTCGGCACGACCGTGACACCCCCGGTAGAAACCGTCAACCCACGAGCCCGGTCTTGCTCACGATCAAAACCAATGTGCGTGCCGGCAGGTACCCGCACGTCCTTGTCGATGATCGCTCTGCGAATGCGGGCGTGGCGGCCGATGTCGACGCCCTCGAACACGATGCTTTCCTCGACTCGGGCATAGCTGTTGACCCGTACACCCGGCCCGATGATCGCGCGCCGAGCGCGGCCGCCGGAGAGAATCGCACCGGGGCAGACGATGCTGTCAGTCGCCTCGCCGCGGCGGGCTTCCGGACCTGACTCGGAGAAGACAAATTTCGGCGGGGGATACGCCGGATAGTGGGTGCGGATCGGCCACTGTTCGTCGTACATGTTGAGTTGCGGGTCGACCTCGACGAGATCCATGTTGGCGTCGAAGTAGGCGTCGATCGTGCCGACATCGCGCCAGTAGGCATCCCGCTTGCGGTTTTCGTCGCGGAACGGGAAGGCGAGCACGTCGTGCGTATCGACGAGCGACGGAATGACGTTGTGGCCGAAGTCGTGGCGGCTGCCCCGGTCGCTCGCATCGGCCTTGAGCTGCTCGAGGAGAAACTGCGTGGAGAAGCAGTAGATGCCCATCGACGCCAGGCACATCTCCGGATGGCCCGGCATCGGCGGCGGGTCGGAGACTTTTTCCCGGAACGCGCGGATGCGGTTCGTGGCATCGATTTCCATCGTGCCAAACTCCCCCGCCTCCGAACGGGGTACCGGCAACGCCCCAACGGTCACGTCGGCACCGCTCTGTTCATGGGCCTCGATCAGTGACTGGTAGTTCATCTTGTAGATGTGGTCGCCGGCGAGCACGATCACCAGTCGCGGCTGGGCCATCTCGAGCGAATAGATGTTTTGGTAGACGGCGTCGGCCGTGCCTCGATACCAGTTGTCGTCGACCCGCTGCTGTGGCGGCAGGATGTCGAGAAACTCACCGAGGTCGCGACAAAAGAACCGACCCCAGCCCGCATGGATATGGCGGTCGAGGCTGATCGCCTTGTATTGCGTGAGCACAAGCAGCCGTCGCAGACCGCTGTTAAGGCAGTTGGAAAGAGCAAAGTCGATGATCCGGTAACCGCCGCCAAAGGGCACGGCCGGCTTGGCGCGATCACGGGTGAGCGGGTCGAGTCGGGAGCCCCGGCCGCCGGCCAAGACGATGGCCACCACATCCCGCACGCGCGTCTGGTCCACATCTCGTGAACGCATGAATGCCAACCTCACTCCCGAATTCCGCGCTCCTTCGGGATACCATTATTCGAACGATCGACAGACCCCGCTTTGTGCCACTAGGGTCACCGCCGCTACCAGCCGCAGCCGTGTGCCCAAGTCCACCGAATGGAGCAGAGAGTATACGCGATCGCACGCTACAAGATGAAATCCGGCCGATAGAAACGGGCATTGTGTCGGGCGACACAGGTTGCCCAAAGCCCCCGAATGGACGCCCGACACACGGTAGGCGGGCCCGGCCCCAAGCGGTCTGGCAATCGAACGACTCG
>JBIKNV010000441.1:0-2988 GCA_044358475.1 Pirellulales bacterium
ATGGGCGGGAACTCTTCCGCACGTCGAGCTGCATCTCCTGCCACAAGATGGGCGCCGCCGGCAATGCCTTTGGCCCGGAACTGGCGAAGCTCGATGCCGCGATGACCCCCGTGGAGATCGCGCGGCACATCCTCGAGCCCTCGCTGCGGATCGAGGAGAAATACCGCTCGACGACGATCCTCACCGACGACGGCCGGTCGATCACGGGCCTCGTGGTCGAGGACACCCCGACTGAACTGGCCGTCGTGGAAAATCCCGTGGCGAAGGCGGACCCGGTGCGGATCAAGAAGAGCGCGATCGACGAACGGGCGACGTCGCCGGTGTCGATCATGCCCAAGGGCCTGCTCGACAAGCTCACCCGCGACGAGGTGCTCGACCTCATCGCCTACGTCGCGGCTCGCGGCCAGGAGAGCAGCTGCCTGTTCAACCCCGACGGCTGCCCGCACCGCGGAAAGTGATCGCCCGCCAGCGGGCTCCGCAGTTCGCGAACCCCTATTTTAAGGGAGCCGGCGGCCTGCGCGACTTCACCGGATCGATCGGAAAGCGATACCGGGGAACTCACCGGCGTTTTTCCTTGAATCGGCAAAAGTCGCAATTAAGGTCGGTCGGGCAGTTTCAACGCTGCCATGCACGAGGCCGGCATAGACCGCTGCACGGCACGGTGGCTGCGGTCTTTTTCAACCTCATGGAGCCCCTCATGTTTCGCAAGTACGCCATCGTCGCGCTCGCCATCGCGGCGATCTTCGCATCCTCTTTCTGCCCGAACCAAGCCGATGCGGGAATTCTCGCCCGCTTGAACAAGCCCATCGTGCCCGGGATGCCCACGCTTCCGGGGCTTCCCACCGCCAGCCCGCTCGGACTCATTGCTCCTCGGCTCAGCAACGCCGTGCTGATCTTCCAGAAGGGCGGACTCAAGACCCCCGCCGGTCGTTTGGCCGGTGTGGGCGTGCTGTCGCCGCGCGTGAGTCCCATCGCTGCCTTGATCACCGCGCCGCCGAAGACGACTCAGGCACGGATGATGTACGGCCTCACGATCCTGTCGCCGCGCGTGGCGGTGCTGGTCGGCATGTTGCAGGGTGCCCGCGGCATGGCCGCCGGCCTGCGTTAACAGTCCCGGAAAAACGAAGGGGCCGGACGCCCTCGCGTCCGGCCCCTCTTTTTTTACACGTCGACAACGTCACTGCGTGGGCGTCAGCACGGCCACGCTGAAGAACACGTCGGCCATCGTCACAGCGCGGCATGCGCCAAGGTGGCTCCGAAGGGCTGCATAGCGAAAAATATGAGCAGCAGCAGTCCCGCCAGCTCTGCTATGCTCCACCCGATTGGATCGCTTCGAAAAGCCGAGGAAGCCGCCGCCGATGAGTGCGTTCGATCATCGCGGACGATCCATGCTTGTGTGTCTCCTGTTGGCCGCCGGCGCGGCCACGGCTGGCGCCGAAACGCCGCAGCCCGATCTTCCGAAAGCGAGCGTGCAGTTTGATGGGCAGACGATGTGGCTGGCGTATGCCGCCTCGAACGATGCCATGACGCTGATGGAGTTCATCCCCGACGGACAGACGCTTGAGGATTGGACGCACCTCGCCGCGATCCACACCTACCACAACGCGCAGACTGGTCCGCGGAAGCGTGCCGACGCGCTCGCGGCGCAGATTCGGAAAACGTACCCCGAGGCCCCGGTCACCTCGCTCGATGGCCCGGATTCGCGTCAGTCCGTCGTTGCCTTCGCGCTTTGGTCCGCTAATGAGCCATTCGTCGAATTCACCGTTTTTGCTTTCGGGGCGGGCTCTGACGGCACGGATGTCGGGCTCCAGTACTCGATCCGGAGGAAGTGCGCGCCGGAGGTCTTCCTCCAGCGGGATTTCGAGCCGCTTCGCGACCGGCTCGTGAAGTCGATTCTCCGGGAGGGCATGCGGATCGCGAAAGACAGCGACCTGACGCTCGTCCGTCTTGCCCTGTCTTCCTCGGAGCAGTCCATCTGCGACACCCTTTTGAAGGACGAGGTCGCGGGCTTGAGGGCCGTGCTGGCGCAGGCGGACGAGCGCTCGGCGCTCCTGCTCTTCGTGGCCTCTACCGTCGCCTTCAATACCGAGCGGCTGGAGGACAGTGCGTTCTTGTTCTATTGCGGACAGTTGCGACTACGGTTCGATGAACAATGCTTCCCTCCGAAGACGACCGACGAACACAACCCCGTTCACTTGATGCGCAGTTACGCGACGGAGTTGGGCGCCAGGATCAATCCCGCCGTCATGGCTGAACCACGAACATTTTCCAAGGCTCTGACCCGAGTCGCCGAGTGGAGGCCGCGAGCGCCTGACGCATATATCCCCGGCTATGAGTTCGACAAACGGCTTCCTGAAAAAGACGCTCAAGCGGCCGCGGAGCCCAATCGCGTCGATTTTCTGAAGCACATGGGGGATTTCGCGACGTTGCTCAATGACGAAGACTATTTTGCGGCGAGTCGCGTCGTGAAAAATCTTCGTGTCCCAGGCGAGGATCGGCTGCCGACGAAGGAGGAATATGCGGCTGCCAAAGCGACGATGAGCCGCATCGAGACGGAAAAGGGGGTCGCGAGTTTCAGCAGCGACTGAAAAAGGTGCCAGCCACCAAATCTGGGTAATCTGACATCTTGCCCAGATTTGGTGGCTGGCACCTTTTCTAGGACAGATCGAGCGGCGAGTCGGCGTCGCCGAAGCGGTCCACCGCGAGGCCCATCCGCTGCATGAGCGCCAGATGGAGCCGGCAGAGCCGACGATTCTCCTGGCCGCGGAGGTCGTGCACCCGGCCGCCCTGGATCGTGCCCCCGCCACCGCCGGCCAGCACGATCGGCAGTTCCTTCGAGTCGTGGGAATTGCCATCCATCAGGCTCGAGCAAAAGAGCACCATCGAGTTGTCGAGCAGCGTCCGCTCCCCCTCGATCGTCGCGTCCATCTTCTGGAGCAGCCGGGCCAGGAGGGCCATGTGATATTCGTTCACCCGCTGATACTGCTC
>JBIKNV010000058.1:0-10588 GCA_044358475.1 Pirellulales bacterium
TCGTCGCCACCATGCAGTTGACGCGATCCCTCGGGCGGTTCATGGCGGATCGGGAGGGGGGCGCGATCGTGACCATCGGCTGGGATCAGGCGGCCACGGGCATGGAGGGAGACAGCGGTGAGCTCTTCGCGGCCACGAAGGGGGCAGTGATGGCGTTTACGAAAAGTGCCGCCAAGTCCCTGGCGCCGAAGGTGCGGGTGAACTGTGTGGCACCGGGCTGGATTCGCACGGCATGGGGCGAGGGGGCGAGCGGCGCCTGGCAGCAGCGGGCGGTACGGGAAAGCATGCTTGGCCGCTGGGGCACGCCGGAAGACATCGCCACCGCCGTGCACTGGCTGGTGTCGCCGCGGGCGGCGTTTGTGACCGGCCAAGTGATCAATATCAACGGCGGTTTCAAGTCGGCGTGATGGGCAGGCTCGCGGTTGCCCGTGCCACATCGCCGGACGTTCGCTGCGGCCATCGTGGCCTTCGCTCACTCGATGCCAGCTTCGCTTTCGGCATCCTGCCTTCGCTCGCTGCCAACGCCGGCTCCATGGCACGGGCAACCCCTCCCGGAGCATCCCGGATACGATGGGCGACGGTTATCTCCGTCAGGGAATCTAAAAAGCGATGCAGTACGGAAATGACTTCTTCGACAGGCCGGCGGATCGGGTGGCGCGGGAGCTGCTCGGGGCGTGGCTCGTGGTCCGTGGGGAGGATGGGCGGCTCCAGCGGCATGCTGTGTTCGAGACGGAGGCCTATCTCGGCGCTCATGATCTCGCGTGTCATGGCTCCAAGGGGATGACGAAGCGGAATGCCGTGATGTTTGGGCCGGCTGGTCGCTGGTATGTCTACCTCTGCTACGGGATGCACTGGATGCTGAATGTCGTCACCGGGGTGGAAGGCGTGCCCGCGGCGGTGTTGATCCGCGGGGCCGGGGAGTTTGTGGGGCCCGGCCGGGTGACCAAGGGCCTCGGGATCGATCAGTCGTTCAATGGCCTGACGACGGGGCGGAAAACAAGACTGTGGCTGGAGCCGGGCGGGGCCGTAGTTCCGCGACGTTGGATCGAGCGGACACCGCGGATCGGTGTCGGGTACGCTGGAGGCTGGGCCGAAAAGCCTCTGCGGTATGTCGTCGATCCGCAGCGGCTTCCTACAATGCGTGAGCAAGCAGGAAGGTGAAACCATGAACTCCACCGTGACCGGATTCCTCGTGGCAGGAGTAATACTGATGGGCAACGTGGGAGCGGCTGAGCCGCAGGGGGGTGATGATGCACCAAATGTTGCCAAGGCGACGTTTGCCGGCGGTTGCTTTTGGTGCACCGAGGCGGTCTATGCCGAGATCAAGGGAGTGAAGGCCGTGACGAGCGGCTACATCGGAGGCAAGGTACCCAACCCCACCTACAAAGACGTCTGCACCGGACTCACCGGCCATGCCGAGGCGATCGAGATCGAGTACGACCCGGCGGTCGTGCCTTTTGAAAAATTGCTCGAAGTGTTCTTCGCCACGCACGACCCAACCACGCTCAATCGCCAGGGGGCCGACGTTGGCACACAGTATCGCTCGGGTGTTTTCTATCACGACGACGAGCAAAAGCGGATCGCAGCGGAAGTGATTGCGAAGCTCAATGCGGCGGGAATCTTCCCCGGAAAGATCGTTACCGAGGTGACACTGGCGAGCACGTTCTACCCGGCCGAGGACTACCATCAGGA
The DNA here is from genome assembly GCA_044358475.1 of Pirellulales bacterium. Taxonomy (GTDB): domain Bacteria; phylum Planctomycetota; class Planctomycetia; order Pirellulales; family UBA1268; genus CACORA01. Next base: position 1,693 of record JBIKNV010000058.1, read on the forward strand.
CTACTTCGCCAAGAACCCGTTTCAGCCTTACTGCCAGGCCGTGGCCGCCCCGAAAGTGCAGAAGGTGCGGAAGGTCTTCAAGGATCTCGTGAAGTAGGTCAGCCTTCAGGCGAAGTAAGACAGGCCCCAACTCGTCATGGAGATCGTTTCCAGAATGACTGACCAAGTCATCCGGCTGTTGTGTGGTTCGCTCCGACCGGCACCGCGGCAGTGATCCTCGTGCCCTCGCCCACGTGGGTCTCGATCGAAAACCGGCCCCCCAGACCTTCGATTCGCTCCCGCATGACCTGGAGTCCGAAGTGTCCCTGTTCCGGCCCCAGGATCGTGGCCGGATTGAAGCCTTCGCCGTCATCGGTGATCTCGATGTCGACCTGCCGCGACGCAGCCGCGTGCTGCACGTCCACCCGTACCGTCGCCGCCTTGCCGTGGTAGATCGCGTTTCGCACCGCCTCCTGCACCACGAGCAGGAGGTTTCCGGTCACGAAGGTCGGCAGTTCGAAGGGCTCTCCGCTCACGTCCAACGCGACCGCCCCCGTTTCCGCCCCCTGAAACTGCTCGAGCATCGCCAGCAGCGATTCGCCAAACGTCCGCCCCACCTGCGGGGCCGTTCGTAGCGACCAGACCGAACTGCGGAGATCAGCGACGGAATGCTTGACCATCCGCTTCGCCACGTCGAGCTGATCACCAGCCTTGTCGATCTGTCGGGTAGCGAGCGATTTGCGAGACAGATCGATCTGCAACACCGCGCCCGCGAGAGCCTGCAGGAGTGTGTCGTGCAGATTCGCGGCCAGTCGGTTCCGCTCCCGGAGCGTGGCCTCGAACTCGACGGCGGCATCTCGCCGCTGCTTCATCTCGGTCGCGATCCTAGACGCTTGCTGTGATACCTGTCGTCGAAGGAGCACGCCCCAGGCGACGGCACCCAGCAGCACAGCGGTCAGAATCCCCGCGGCTGTCGCGAGGCGATGGGCGGTCCACCACGCCGGCCCACGGATGACCGATACATCATCGGTGGTACGGACAAGGAGCGATACCGTGTCGATCGGAGGGATGAAGGCTACCCGCTGTACGACCGAATATTCCAACTGCAGGATGCCACGCAGCAGGAGGTTGCTCCCGATCTCAACGAAACGCAGTTCGCGAAACGTCTCAGCATCCATTGCGACAGTCACCGGTGAATCAAGACCGTCAACGGTCACGGTGAAGCGCCCCCCCGACTCCGTCTGGTCGATGTCGATCAGTCGTCCGGGAAACTCGACGAGGCAGCCGTCGTAGTCACCCGGGCGGGCCATGATGCCGCGCCCATGGAGATCCCGTAGCGACGTCACGACCTCTGCCAGGGAAATCGGAACCGGAGCGGGAGGGGCGCCTGCGGCGTTCACGCGGGTGACGCAACCGACGAGCCCGGCGGACGGTCGCCGACGGTCGAGAAAGCCGGCGATCTCGATCTGGTCGCCAGGCTTGACGCTGGTGGCAGCGACGGTCTCGACACGCACCCCGGTGACCCCGTCCTGCACGTACATCACTCGTTCACCGTTCGCGAACGTGACGGTGCCCTCTGTTCGGAGACGGTGGCCGTCGAGCGGCTCGGGGCGGAAGTGGGCGATCGCCCGGAGTGGCACCTGCGGCGCCTCGAATGGGGGCGAACGGGGCGCCGCCTCGATGATCACGTCGGCCGGCTCATCGACAAAAAGCCGCGGATACATGATCTCGCCGCGGGTGTTGAATCCGCTGACCGCTACGCCGCGCAGCCGCAGCCACGCGTCGACGAGCGTCGTGGCAGGATCAGCCGTTGTCTCGCGTGGCACCACCGCCAGGAACCGCCGGCCGGCATGCTCGACCGCGAGTTCCCACGTGCCAAGGTCATTGAACCATTGCACCACGCCTGTCACCTCCACTCGCAGGCCATCCTCCGCGCCGGAAAAAAACCGGTCCATATCGACCTTTCGCGGAGGTGGGAGCGAGCCGGGGCCGACCACGTCGATCGTGCTCGGCAGGACCATTGGGGAGAACCCACCCCCCACAGTCGTACCCTCGATCTCGACGGTCATTCCCCGAGCAACGGCAGCGAGGGCGGCATCGTCACCGTGCCACGAACTGGCTTCCCGGGACATGTGCGGGCTCAGCCAAGCGCCAGCCTCGCCTTCCTGAACGATGAGATCTTGGAGCACACCGTCGGGCGACCTCTTGAGCCAGGTCACGACGCCCTGGAGTCGCAGCGGGACATGGGAACAGACTTCCTCGTCGGACATTCCCCGCACGGCGGCAATCGACGTCACAGGCTCTCGATCGTCGACGGCCGGAGATACCGAGCAGAGTCCTGGCACAACGACCACGATGATCGGGGCCACGACCGATACAATTCTTGGCATCGTGTTGAGCCTCCTATATACCTCTATGGTTTCGACACGCGCCCATGACATCGACCAAGACATCGACTGCCGCGATAAGCATCCTCATCGTGGATGACCATCCGGTGTTTCGTGCTGGCTTGGCGAATCTGCTCGAAGCGGAGCCCGATTTCCGCGTGGTTGAAAAGGTTTCCAGCGGCGAGGCCGCCATCAGGGCTGTTCGGGAACGCCGTCCGGCAATCGTGCTTCTGGACTTGAGTATGCCCGGAATCGACGGGTTTGAAACACTTTCCCGCATCCAGGCGGCATCCGGGATGGCCCGCGTGGTCGCGCTGACGTCGTCTGAGGCCCGCGACGATGCCGACCGGGTACGAGCCGCCGGTGGTGCCGGCTATCTCACCAAGCACGTCGACCATGCCGAGATCGTCGCCGCCATTCGCGCCGTCGCCAATGGCACGGAATGGGTGCAGAGAGGTCTCCTGAAGGTGGCTGCCTTGCCAGTTGCTGCGAACCGGCAGCTCGGTGTGTCAGCCCGCGAATCGGAGGTGCTCGGCCTCGTGCGGCATGGTTACAGCAATGCCGAGATTGGCAAATTTCTGGGAATTACGGAACGGACCGCAAAGGCTCACGTCAAGGCGTTGTGCGAGAAGCTCGGGGCGTCTGACCGGGCCGAGGCCGTGGCCCGGGGCTTCGACCTCGGCCTGTTGAAGGCCGAAGGCGGCACGTAATCCCAACGTAGTAGCCCCCGGCGGCCGATTGTCCTTTCGGACAATGGCGGGCGTGCCCGCGGGAGTACGATACTTGTGAGGGGGCAATAACCGCGGCCCCATCCACATTTTCAATCCTGGCAGGTGGCTCATGAACATTTTCGCAGGTCGGCCGTCGCAACGCGTTTTGCACCGTGGTTTCACCCTTGTTGAGCTGCTCGTGGTGATCGCCATCATTGGCGTTTTAATCGGCCTGCTGCTGCCAGCCGTGCAGGCGGCTCGTGAATCGGCCCGCCGGTCACAGTGCACCAACAACATGAAGCAGGTGGCGCTGGCCCTGCACAGCCATCACGATGCCAGTAATGCGTTGCCTCCATCAGCGACAAATAATTCGGTTGATTCGAAAGGTCGTGGTGGCTGGAGTTGGATGCTCTTCGTGCTGCCTTTCATCGAGCAGGCGCCATTGCATGATGCATGCATGGGACAAGTGACGTGGCGAATGCAGGTGCCAATGTGGATGGACACGAGCGTCGCAGTCATGGCCCGGGCGCCAATCGCGCAGTTTCTCTGTCCTGCTGACACGGTCGGCCTCCTCGCCACTGAGGCGAAGATCAACGCCGCTGCCTCATGGCTCACGTTCACGGCAAGCAAGTCGAACTACCTGGCAAACGGCGGTGCGAACAACGTTTGGGGAGGCAGTGCGGACCAACAGATGCGGGTGTCCCAGGGGGCATTTCGGAAGGTGAAAGGAGCGACCTTCAAGGACTTTACGGATGGCCTGTCGAAGGCGTTTCTCATCGGCGAGGTCGGAGGAAAGCCGGCGGCTGCAGCGGATGCGGACAGGATGCCCGGGATCTGGTCGGGCACGACAAACCAAAACAACGGGCAGCTTGAACTCATGCGATACACGAATAACAAACTCAATTCCGGGATCGTTGATGCCTTCGGCAGTTTCCATTCGGGCGGGGCAAACTTCGCGATGGCAGACGGCTCGGTGCGGTTCATCCAGGACACGATCAACGCCAATCCGCTCCTTTGGGGATTCGATGCGAGTGTCGACGCCAGCATCACGAACTATCTCAGCCAGATGTCGAGTTCGAGCCGGGGCATCTACGAACGATTGAGTACGCGGGCCGACGGCCTCCCGAGTGGAGACTTTTGACCATGTGGAGGATTCGGCTAGCGGACGGACTGGCGTTGGCCCTGTGCGTGACCGCAGGAGGCCTCGGCTGTAGCCCGCGTGGCGTTGGTGCCACATGCGCGGGTATCGTGACCATCGACGGCGCGCCGGTCCCAGCAGGGATCCGCGTCGATTTTCAGCCACTTGGTGAAACGGCCTCACCGTCGTTGGGCATCACCGATGCCAACGGGCGGTATGAGCTCTTCTTCACCGCAGCCCGCAAGGGCGTCATGCCGGGTGAATGTCTCGTGCGGCTGTCGGTCATGTCCGAGATATCGGCCGACGGCATTCCCACACTGCCCGAGGCCCTCAAGGCGATCCGTATTCCCGATCACTATGGCCGAAAGTCGAAACTTACGCGAACAGTGAAGCCGGGGCACAACCAGATCGACATTGCGATCGACAGCACATCCACATTCACCAAGCCGAAATGATTTGTACGAAATGGCTGCCCGCTCTGCTGGTGGCTGCAACGGTCGCCGATTCACTGGCTACCGACCTTCCGGCGGCACCGCGGGTGGCGGAGGCCACGCCCGCCCTCCTCGCCGCCCACTGTGGCGATTGCCACGGTGCCGACGACGCCCAGGCGTCGTTTCGCGTCGACACGCTTTCGCAAGCGATCGACACCGTCGAGATGGCCGAGCGGTGGCAGAAGGTGCTCGACGCGCTGAACTCGGGCGAGATGCCGCCGAAGGACGTGCCCCAGATCGATGCGGCGCGCAAGATCGAACTGCTCGACGACCTCTCCCATGCCATGGTGGCGGCCCGCAAGAGCCTCGCCGATCAGGGAAGCGACACGCTCCTGCGTCGTCTCAATCGCCGCGAGTACCAAAACACGCTACGGCAGCTGCTCGGTGTCACGATCGACGTCAACGAGCTGCCCGCCGACACGCGGCCGGGGGGCTTCGACACCTCCGGCAGCAACCTCTTCATGTCGGGCGACCAGTTCGACCAATACCGTGCCCTCGGCCGCGAAGCGGTCCGCGAAGCGTTTGCCCGGGCGGCGGCGGTCGGCCAAGAGCGGAAGCTCCGGGTCGAAGCCGAGGCGAGCCATGCCTCCTTCCTCGCCGCAAACGAAAAGTCGCACGATGAGCATCGTCGCGCGAAGCAGTGGTGCGACGCCGTCCTCGCCGCGGCGAATCGTGCGGAGAATGCCGACGTGCTCGCCGAACTCCGGAAGCGGGCGCCGAGCGATTGGCAGCTCGTCCACCAGTGGAAGAGGATTCCGGGAGCTCCGGCGGCCGACGCGTTTGGCTGGCCCAAGGACTTCGACGAACAGGTGCTCTGGGAGCTGAACGTCAATTCGGAGTTCATCGAGTACGAGAAACGGTATCTCGCACAGCCGCATCTCGACACGGGCGGTTACCTGACGCTTCCCGGGGCGGGAAGGTCGAGCTATGCGAACAACTGGTTTGCGCTACGGATCCCTGCCGACTGGCCGCCCGGCGACTACGTCGTCCGCATTCGTGCCGCCGCGACGCCTGAGGCGCCGCCGGACCGGCGGTATCTGGAGATGGGCGTCGCGCCGTATCCGCCGGGTATACCGGCCACGAGCGTGCACCACGTCGCCGGCACGCTCGATGAGCCAGCGGTGATCGAGATCCCCTACACCGTGCTTGCGAAGCACGATGCCCGGGGGCGGATGCTCTTCATCCGCGAGCGGGACGTGGGCCAGGTGCCCGTCGCCGTGGCCCGGTTCAAGGAGGCACAGCAGGCCAATGGCATCGGGCCGGAGCTCGCGGTCTGGATCGACTGGCTGGAGATTGAGCGGCTGCCGGATAGCGGGCGGGAAGTGCCACCGGGTATCGCGGCGCTCGGCACCCCTTTCGACGACCGAGGGGCGACGCTTGAGCCCGCGGCGATCAAGGCGGGGCTCGGCCGGTTCGTGCTCGAGGCCTATCGGGGTGTGTCGGCGTCGCCGGGCTATCTCGACCGGCTCCTGGCGGGCTACGCCGCCCGCCGAGCCGCCGGGGCGACGCATCCCGTGGCGCTCGAAGAGGCACTCGGTTCCGTGCTGGCGTCGCCGCGGTTTCTGTATCTGGCGGAACCATCGCGCGACGACGACGATGTGCTCGATAGCCAGAAGCTCGCCTGCCGGCTCTCCTATCTGCTTTGCGGCGAGCCACCTGATGGGACCTTACGGCGGAAGGCCCAAGGCGACGGGTTACGCGACCCCGCCGTGCTCGACGCTGAGTGCCGCCGGCTGCTCGACGATCCGCGGGTGGCCAGGTTCGTCGAGCCATTCGTGTCGCAATGGCTCTCGATGGACCGGCTCGATTTCTTCCAGTTCGACCGCCGGCGCTTTCCGAGGTTCGACGACGCCGTCAAGGAGTCGGCCCGGCGTGAGGTCTACGAGACCTTCGCCGACGTCCTGCAGCGCAACGGACGGCTGTGCGAACTGCTCGCGGCAGACTCTGTAGTCATAAATGGCGTGCTTGCTGGATATTACGGGATCGAGGGCGTGGCGGGCGATGCCTTCAGACGCGTCTCGGTGCCGGCAGGCAGCCCGCGTGGTGGACTGCTCGGCATGGCGGCGATCCACGCGATGGGGAGCGACGGCGAGCGGTCGAGCCCGGTGGAGCGTGGCGCGTGGGTGCTCCGAAAACTCGTCGACGATCCGCCGCCGCCGGCGCCGCCGAACGTGCCGCAGGTGGCCAGGCTCGCTGGCAGGTCGCTCACGACACAGGAGCGGCTGGTCGCCCACCAGGAGGAGCCGCAATGCGCGAGCTGCCATCGGCGGATCGACCCGCCCGGCTTCGCGCTCGAAAACTTCGACGCCGTGGGCGCCTGGCGGACCGAAGACAGCTACACGCCGGTCGACGCGAACGGCTGGGCCAATCCCGCCCTGAAAGAAACCTGGCCGATCAAGGTGGCCGGCAGCTTCCACGGCGGGCCGTCGTTCGTCGGCTTCGAGGGCTTCCGGGCGGCGGTCGCGGCGCGGGAGCGGGACTTCGCCCGCGGCTTCGCGAAGGCGCTCGTGGAATACGCCCTCGGCCGCCCCTGCGGCTTCCGTGACGAGCCGCTCGTCGACGCGATGGCGGCCCGGGCCGAGGCTAAAGATTTCGCCATCCGCGAGTTCATCCACGGCCTCGTGCAGAGCGATGCCTTTCGATCGAAGTGATCGCGCTTTCCAAGCCAACGCAAGACGGAGACATTGCAGCATGAAGATCCCCCTCGACCGTCGTCGATTTCTCGAGACTACGACAGCACTGATCGCACTGCCCGCGCTCGAGTCGCTCGGCTTCCGCCGGTTTGCGGCTGCTGCCACCGCCGAGCCACGTCCCAAGAGGCTTGTTTTTCTCGGCTTCGGCTGGGGCGTGACGGATGACTCGTGGTATCCGGATGTGAAGAAGCCGGGCCCCGATTATCCGCTGCCGTCAGGCCTTGCGCCGTTGGCGACGCACAAGAGCGACTTCTCGCTTGTGCAGGGACTCTGGCATCGCCACACGGCCAATGGCCATTACGGCAGCACGTTCTGGCTGACCGGAGCCAACGAGTTTGGCCAGCCGGGACAGGCGTTCTCGAACACCGTCTCAGTCGACCAGGTCGCCGCGAGTCGGCTTAGCGCCGAGACCCGGTTTGACTCGCTCTGCCTCGACTGCGGCGAGGCGGCGGGCGGTTCGGGCCACGGCCCGGGGCTCTCGCTCTCCTGGGATTCCCGTGGCAAGCCGCTGGGCGGGCCGCGGAATCCTGTCGAGGCATTCCACAAGCTCTTTGCGCGGGACACGACGCCGCTCGAGCAGCAGCAGGCCCGGCTTGCCGAGCGAAAGAGCGTGCTCGACGATGCCATTGAAAATGCCCGCGAACTCGGCCGGCGTCTAGGCAAGGCTGACCGCGAGAAACTTAGGGAATACTTCGACGGTATCCGTGATCTGGAGCGGAAGCTTGCCCGTGACCAAAAGTGGCTGGGTGTCGAGCGGCCGCAGCCCGGGCTTCCGGAGCCGAAGCCGGCTCTCTCCGGGCTGGAAGAGATCAAGATGATGTACGAGATCCTGGCCGTTGCCCTCGAAACCGACAGCACGCGGGTGATCACGTACCGCCAGCCGGTAAGCACGCTCGTGGCGAGCCTCGGGATCAAGGTGGAGGCCCATACGATGAGCCACTACCACGGCCATGCGGGTGAGAAGTTGGAGGCGTCGCAGCGCCGTGACGTCGCGCAGAGCGAACTGCTCAATAGGCTCTTCGACCGGCTCAAGGCTACGAAGGAGCCGGACGGCTCGTCACTCTTCGACCACACGACCGTGGTCTACGGCAGCAACATCCGCACCGGTCACAGCCTCGACAACTGCCCGACGCTCGTCGCCGGCCGTGGCGCGGGGCTGCGACTGGGAGAGAATATCGTCGCCTCCAAAGGCACGCCGTTGTGCAACGCGTGGCTCACGATCCTCCGGGGTTCGGGAGTCGACGTCACCAGCTTTGGCGACAGCACTGGCGTGCTCGAGCCACTCGCGTCTGCATAAAACGACGTCTTTCCGTCGGGACAGTCAGGCGTTGTTCAAGTTGGGTTTTACCGCTGGGTGTGCCGCCTCACCCGTAGCGAATCAGCAGTTCCTGCGGCTCGACCGGCGTGCCGGGAGACACGAGTACTTCGGCGATCGTGCCGTCGCGATCGGCATGCACGGTCGTCTCCATCTTCATCGCCTCGAGGCTCAGCAGCTTCT